>JAJZAN010000055.1 GCA_021799435.1 Bacillota bacterium
TTTTGATGCCCCCCGCGGGCTGCGGGGTTTCAATGGGCGGCGCTGGGTTTCTGGGTTCCTGTACAGGTTCCTGTATTCCTGTATTCCCGCTCATACGGTCCAGCATCCCGCCCAAACTAGTCGTGCGCCGTGACATGGCCAAACGCCTCCTCAAACAGGTCATAGTAGGCTTTCACCAGCGGGTTGTGGGTGTCGACCAGCACCGCCGGCTTGCCTTGATAGGCCGGCGCCGCGGCGAACCGCACACTGCGCGGAATTACGGATTCAAAGACGCGAATGCCCTTCGGTTGATAGAACCGGCGGATCTCCTGCATCACCTCGCTGGCCAGCGTCGTCCGCGAGTCCACCATCGTCGGTAGAATGCCGAGGATTTCGAGGCGCGGATGTTCGCGCTGGCGGATATCCTCAATCGCGTCTAACACCTTGATCAGCCCCCGGAGCGCGAAATGCTCCGTCTGTACGGGCACGATCACCGCATCGGCCGCAATGAGCGCGTTCCCGGTCATGAGGCCGAGCGATGGCGGCGAATCCACAAAGATGTAATCGTAGTGCGGCAGCACCGGGGCCAGCGCCCGCTGCAACAGGTGGAACGGTTCGGGATACCGACCCGGCGTGGCGCCTAGCACCTCAAAGTCGATGAGGGCCAGCTGGTCATCCGCCGGCAGAATATCCAAGTTTTCGGTGAGCGGTTGAATGGCGGCCGCTGCCGAGGCTTGCCCAATCAACACCTCAAAGATCGTCTGCGGGGGCGCTTCGGTCGTGTCCCCGAATGACATCAATGCATTGCCCTGATGGTCCGCATCCACAATCAACGTGCGCCATCCCTGCTTGGCCGCAATGGCCGCCAGCGACACGGTCGAGACCGTCTTACCGGTGCCCCCTTTGTTCATCGCAATCGTTATCACACGCGCCACGCAGCGCCACCTCCTTGTGCCGCGAGTATACCTGTATTCCCGGCTTCCTGTATATACCAACCTCTGTATTTCTGTACGGTTTCCTGTATTCCTGTAATACTGGATTGCTGGTTTTCCAGCGTTCCAGATTACTGGATACCTGTATTCCTGTATTTATGTATCCCGTTCATTCGGGAAATGGTGTCCCCTGTGGGGCACCGCAGGAACTGACGAACCGGGTGTCGAAGACGATCAAGGAAAGGGGCTCAGGCGTGTGGTGGTATATCTCGATGAATCGCAGGATGCGCAGCATTTTGTCTTAGCGGCCGTTGCGGCGCCAGATCTGCTGACGCTCCAGAACATCGTCGGGGACATGCGCTCAGCCGCCCGGCGTTGGCACATTCCGGTGCCGGAATTCCACGAATCCACCCTGTACCGGGCCAGTCCGCGGCTCCTCACGCGATCCTTGGAACTTTTGGCCGTTGTACCGCGACGGAAGGGACGCCGTCCAGCTCCCCGCGACAACGTCCGCCTGTTCGTGGCCTATTACACCAAGACCCCGGCCGAACAACACCAGCATGCGCTGTCCATGCCCCGCCTCCTCGCCGTGTATCGCACCGCGTTTGAGGCCATTCTGTGGGCCATTCCGTCCGACGTGACAGAGGTCGTGGCGGTATGCGATGAATTCCAGCAAGGGCGCACGCTGGCCGCCACACTCCAGACGCTGCATGCGGATCGTTTTACGGGGTCGGTGCGGTTTGGTAATTCCGAACAGGACAAGCCGCTCCAGCTGGCGGACCTAGTCGCGGGGACCGTGCGACGCTCTTTGGCCGGCGATCCCAACGAAGGGCGGATGGGCCTCATCACGCCGATCCTGTTTCACATGGGGGCCATCACGGTGCGGGCATAAAAAATGGGCAGCGATCACCTGTAAGTCCGTGCGTTACCCCGGCAGGCCGGGGCGCCTTACGTCGCGGGATCGCGACGGGCGCAGACAGGGAGAGGCTGCACTCTTGATTGCAGTATACCACGGTACTCCGTGGGATGATACAACGGGCCATCGCGACGTTTCGCCAACCGTCTGAGCGGCCACGACCATACGACGTTCATCCAACGACCGTGGGACCCAAGGGGGCTTGCACTGTGAGTACCCTTGCGCCCAGGAGACAGGGGTTGCCATGTTGGGAATCCCTTGGATACCGTTGGAGGGACATCACAGCCTTTCACGCACCCTCAGTTCAAATGAGCGTGGCAGCAGCATTGATGGCCGAGGCAAACCCGGACGTTGGGGTGTCGCTGACCCCCTCGGGTGTGGTGGTGTAGGGTTGTCCCAAGTGGTACGGTAATCAAAAAACTGGATCAGCAGGTGTGCCCAATGAAAAGAGTGTTGACTTATATCGTGGTGGGAATCGTGGCCTTTGGGTTGGCGGTTCTAGCGGTGAATAATCCCCGGCCGCACACCTATGCCTCCGCGCTAGTGGTGGAAGCCCAAGGCCGCATCGCCAACCCTTTAGTGAGGGGCTTGGTCGGGGTGTTTTCCGGAGGACTAGCGAACTACGTCGCCAATCACTCCACTCGCACAAATTATATCTTTTTCAGCACGTATCACCTGAATGGCCCGGTAGCCGGCGGCACTTATCTCGCCATCATGCATTACGTCATTCCGATGTCTCAAGGGACATCGACAGTTTCTGCGACGCCCATCCATCCCTCGGCCCTACACCCGGCAAACCGCTCCAACGCAACCGTTCGGGACACCCAGGTCCGCACCATCCAATTTACGCATAACGGCGCCCACGCGGCGCTCCCGCTCTATGGCATCGGGGTCCAGTACGGTGTTATCTATGGAATGGCCCATCCGTTGTGGATGGTGGCGAAACGCCCCATAAGACCCATCGCCTATGCCGTGCCCACAAGCACCGGAAGTCAATTGGCTGCCTATTGGGCGAATCGCGGCGATAACAACGGATTCCTCTTTATCGCGCCGCGCGGCTGGAAGGACAACCATTCAATCATCGGTGCCGATGGCAGCATGACGCTGAGCCTCGTCAACCCTCGCGACAGCGCCGAAGTGTTGACGATTACCGATATCCCGGCATGCCAAGGGTGCATAGATACGGCCATCGGGTCCTACTTTCCACGCCTGCGGAAATGGGCCGCTGCGCAAGACTTGGGTGGCAACGCACCCCCTTTACACTATCGGTCTTTCAAGTACCTGAATGCCCACACCATTGCATTCACCGAGGTTGCGGCCAACCCGAATGACCTGACCTATGGCATTGCCTTTCAAATCCATGGTTCGACTACACGCCCCAATAACTTTAGTACCGTGAGCATCACATTGCCCATAGCGGATGCCGGCTTAGCAGGGACGACCCTGGGCTATTTTGTGCGGCCGGGCGAGAATTCTCTGGCTAGCATCGTAGTAAGATAAGTCGGTTGGGCTTGCAAAAAAGTAAACTTTTTGGATTTTGGCACCATAATAATCTATAGGGACCATAGTAAGCTGCGGCCACCCCCTGGAGATCCCTCAAGAATTCCCCTCCCTGCACCAAAAGTTCTTTGAATGCAGCCCTATACTTTTTACCGTGTCAGTCGCTATTTGTTGGTAGGGGGGATTCCTCAGAACGCGGTCCGGAATCGGATGGCCGCCCCTTGGGGTTCCCAGCGCCCCACGCGCTGGCTAAAGCCCCCAAACAAAAGCCCCGAACCATGTTCGAGGCTTTTGTCATGCCTTCTCGAGAAGCGACAGCGCACTTTTTCAAAAGGGTGCAGAATAAAAATGCCGGGAAAGAGCGCCCACTCTTTCCCGACCGAAAGGAGGGAACACTATGCAACGGACTTTCAAGGTCCACCTGCGGGTGGCCCACGTGTTGAATATCCGCCTCACAGTCGAAGTGACTGTGAACCGCGACCCTCACGTGTAAAGTATGCCTCTTTCCGAGGGATGGCAAAAGTCGGCCCGGGACAAGCTCCCGGGGCCGGCTATTGTCATGGAGCGAGATTGGGCTATCGTCGCTTATAATCAAGACAAAGGAGGCGCGTCATGGATCTAAACCACTCCCCGTGGATGAATGCGACCATGGACATCTTGGCAGGTCATCCCGTCGTGACCGGGACCCGTGTGCCGGTTTGGGTCTTGAAGGGCCATGCCGCCAACGGAATGCCCTGGGAACAGTTGGCCTTCGAATACAACCTAACAATGGCTCAGATTCGCGAAGTACTTCGAGTAGCCGAACCCTTCACGCTGACAGAACTGGGCGCGCCCGTCGATGAATGAAATATAACCCACCGCGTGTTGACTACGTCATGGGTGGGTTATATTAGGGTTACAGATTTTTGCTCAGCTCCTCGGGAAGGCCATTTCCTGAGGAGTCTTTTTACGCCAACAGTTCCGTCAGGATATGGCCGGCAATGCCCAGGATCACTTTTTCCACGACGCCTTTCCAGTTCCCGGTGATGATCGCTTTCAGAATCGCTCCAAACCACAGGACAGCGCTGATCAGATGCCCGACTACTCGAGCAACCGACTTCCAAGATGATTCCATCCATCTCACCCCCTTCTCTCAACGCGACACCGTGAGCACGCCATGCGGCGGCTGGATAGTCCCCTCGAGCAGCCATGCTCACTTGAAGGCACTGTACCACGACAGGGAATTTCCGCAACAAAAAGTGGTGCCTGCAGAGGGCACTCATCCCGTGTCAGTTTCCGGTTCCTGTCGCGCAAACGCCCCAGGATACCATGACCCTTCATACGAAGCGTCGCCTACCCGGATGAGGAGGGGGTATCGTTAGCCGTGCCCATTGCCCCGATGCTGGAATGGGATGCAGCGGCGTCGCTTCGGCCGTCAGCGCACCCCACAATAAGCACGGTCCCGCGATGGGGCCGACGGAACAATTCAACGGAGGTGCCGATATTGAAAACAGCCACGGTGGATGAGCTTATTCTCGCCTTTTATCACGATGAGTTAGAGGATGCCGCAACAAGTCACACCACTGCATCGATGGCGTCTAGACTCGACTGCAACATTGATGCAGTAACGCAGGCTGCAGCGAGGGCACAAGACGACGGGTATCTCGCGCCTGTATTTATGCTGGGGACCTACAGACCACCCTACTTTCGCGAAGCGTATTTGGGCGTGGCCGCTCTCACACCCAAAGGCCGCGCCCACGCACGCCGGTTGTTAGGTCGATAGGAAAAAGCCCACCGATCCGGGAGATCAATATGGGGCCCAAGCGGTCGCTCGTTGTGCCACCGCCTGGGCCCGCATATTTCGACGGACGCCGGGGGTTTTAACGACCGTACAACGTGCAGACGACATGAGTCTCCGCTAGCGGCCGTGATGCCCTTCCAGCTGGGTGAGGACATATTGCGTGGCGTCTTTGCCGTACCGCTCCCGATACTCGGCCAGCAACATATGGAGCGCGTGCTCGAGCAAGCCGTCGCGGGTCTGGTTGTCTTTCTTGCTTACAACGAGAATGCGGGCAAAGTCGGTATCAATCGCGATATCATCCACTTTCAGGAACTCCTCTCAGCTCTTTCTCGGCGTCGGTTCCGTGCGCCTTCCGGATAATTGGTCGGATGCCACTCCGGAATGGGGCCGCGCCGGGCCTGTGTCGTGCGAAGTCGACGGCGTCTAGCCAGCTGGCGCCGCCGGACTGTATAGAAGCCCGTCCAGCCCAGCCGCACGGTGCGGCGTCCGGTTATGACTTCAACGGTGCGCACCGTCTTCCGCCACTTACGCCAAATCCACACTGGCAGCAAAAACGGCCATGCAACCGCCCACCAGAACAACTTGAGTAGACCCACTAGAGTCCCACCTCAGCAGCAGCATTTTCGCGGAACAGCGAACCTTCCCGAATATAGCGCCGTACCATGTCCGTGCTCTTGTGGCCAGTCTGCGCCATAATCACCCGCTCAGAAACGCCAGCCTGTGCGGCCGCGGTTGCCAATCCAGCACGCAAACTGTGGCCGGCATATTGAGCCGCATCGAGTCCCGCCGCTTCTGCCCAGCGCTTCACAATCAACGCCACCGCCTTGTCGCTCAGCTGGCCTGGCTGGATGTGTCCATGCCGGTTAATCGCGCGGAACAGCGCACCATCTTCAATACCCGAGGCCTCGAGCCACGCCTGTAAGGAGCGCACGGGGCACGTCTCGCGGTGCGACCCATACGGAATCCCCACCACACGCCCGGCACCTTCCTGATCGGTTTTCGACCGCCGCAGCCGGATGGTTAGCCCATCGCTGGTGAATTGCACGTCCGTCCGAGTCAGGCCCACCAGCTCCGATCGCCGAAAGGCCCCGGCGAATCCAACGAGTAGCAGGGCACGGTCCCGAAGGCCTAATAAAGACTCAGGCAGCTGTGCCACCATCGCCTTGATATCGGCTGTCACCGCGGGAGCCTTACCCTGTTGGGCGACACCGTGGATCCGGCGAATCCCGGCCCACACGCTCCGGAGTGGCTCATCCAGCACCGAGAAGCGGGGGAGGCCTTTGGCCGTGTGCGCTTGGGAAATGGCGCTCAACCGCCGTTGCAACGTACTGACCTTTACGCTCTCCGCGCGGGCCGTCAAATAGCGCGCCACCGTCTCGGGCGTCGCCGGCAACGCGGCCACGTCATAGGCGTGACACCATGCCACGAAATCCGCCCAGTCCTGCCGATAGGCTTTGACCGTGTTCGCGGCCTTGGCGTGCTGCATGTAGTCCTTCACCCGGGCATCGATGGCCGCGGGTGTGGCCAGTGCTGCGGTCGGTTGCGGAACGATTGCAGTCTCCATGGTCATCCTCCGTTCTAACTTCCGATACGGTTGTATTATCGGAATCTAGAATGATTCTAGCACAGAAGGTGATTAAGGGCAATAATTTTGTGTTACTAGTCATTATTCCCTTGACCACCAAAAGAAAGCTCGTTAAAATAAAAGAAACAAAATAGAGAGGCGCGGGCGTCTCTCAAAGGAGTTTTTATGGGCGATGTTGCGTATGTCCAACTGGATGTGCGGGATGCGTGTGGAGTCGTTGACCGCACACCATTTAAAGCGTCGTTGTGGTGGACACACACCCGGAATCGGAGGGTTGCAGCAGTGACGCTGGATGAACTCATCCTAACGCTGTGTGCGATAACCAAGGAACGTGAGACTCAGGTCCGCTACCGCATCCAAGATTGGCGGCGGGATGGCTTGTTGCCGGCACCACGCATTGTGTCTGCCAACCGCAACGGGAAAGGCGGCACACGAGGCGAGTGGGGCCATGAACATGTCATTGGGTATCGAGCCATCAAAGTGTTGCGCCCTAACAACAAGCCGTTAACTATCGTAAATGCCGCGCTGGGATATGGTCACGCCCATCGAGCGTGGTGGCGGCAGATGGTGCAGGAGTGGGTGGCTGAACAGCAGAGACCCCCGATGAATTGGGAGGACGCTACCCAGTGGTGGGCGGAGCACCCGATTCCGGCGGAGTGGCTGCGCCAAGGACCGCCGTCCCCAAAGCCGTTTCGCGTGCGCCTGAACACCGCGCGATTGCAGCAGTTAATTCCCATGGCTCGGGGGGAGAGTTGGTCTGTGGCACAGTTGGATCAATTCCTAACGCACCCGTTTGATGGACCGGAATCGGCTGAACGCGAGGCCTCCGAGACGGTGGTGGGGTTGCTTGCGGTGTGGGCCGCGGTGGCCCAAGTCGAAACGGGCCAGCCGGTCGCGTGGGACGAAATCGATTGGCACGACCGAGATGCCAGCACGAAAGATGGTCGCTGGCATTTACGCGCATCACCCTGGTTTTCAACTTCTTAGCCCGGCACCCCGGGCTTTTTTGACGGCAAGGAGGCTCCTATGAATCCGTTTGTTCAGTGGCGTGAGCGGCATGGACTCACCCGCCGCGAAGTCGCCTTATTAGGGCGGCTCAATTATGGGCAAGTGGCAGCAACGGAATTAGGACTTGTCCTACGACCGAATCGCGGCATGTTGCAAGTAGTAGAAAGCATGGACGGAGCGGGCGTGGCGGTGCAGTTGGAAGGCGCCTACACCGCATGGCGAGAGTCCGAGGCAACGGCCTTAGCCGCGCAATTGAAATAACCGCCTTAGCGTGAAGGAGAACTCGACGATTTTGGCCGAGAATGCCTATAGGCAAAAAATATTTTCATTCCGGGAAATCCTGTAAAATCATGGGTTGCGACGTTTCGGGATCGGAGTCGGAGTGTCTTGACCTAGGTCAAGAGGCAGGAATGCCAAAATGCGTGTCGAATTCCCTACGCGCACCACTACTCATCGGCTAGCGTATAAGACGCGGCTGACTAGCGCTTCGGCGCTCGGTCAGGCGTTCTTTGTTTTGCGGAGGAAAGGAAGGGATTTTTGAGTGAAGATCATGACCAAATTGCGCATGACCAAAGGGTGGTCCAAAGCAGAGCTCGCACGACGAGCCCAGGTACATCCATCACAAGTCGGGCTCTTCGAATCGGGTCGCATGGTGCCTTATGAAAGCCAACTTGCTAAACTCACCGCCGCTCTCGGAGCGGATCCGTCCGTCGATTTGCTCGCCGAGTCTGAGCCCACTCGCGCCGCCCAATAAAAAACCCCCGCCGCCCCGCGAGGGTCATTTCCCGCCGGCCACGACACCGGCAAAGGAGGTCGAACGAATATTGTCTACCTCGATTATAGCATATCCCGCGCCACGTGGCGCGTCTCAAGCCCTTGCGCTCATTGATGCACATCGCCTATACCGCGACGCGTATGGGTGGGCCACACTCCCAACGCGGGATGATAAGAGCCCGGATGCAGCCCTTTTGCCTCTCATAAAAGGGCGTCCCAGCTGGAACGCATTGAAAAAGGCCTCGGACGAACAAACCCTAGCTTGGAAAGATGCGTATGGTCTCGGCGTTATCACTGGCATCGTTTCGGGGCACATCGTCGTGGACCTTGACCTTGGCGCGGACGAATCCCTCGGCCCTGACTATCCGTTGCCCGTCACCGTTATGGCCCGGACACCCAGCGGGGGCTGGCACCTGTATTATCGGCATCCCGGAACGCCCGTCGCCACCAAAGCGGCCATCTTGCCTCATGTCGACATCCGCGCGGATGGTGGCTATGCCGTCGCTGCCCCCACCCCTGGATACAACTGGGTCGAAGGATACGGTCCTGGCGACATCCCCATGGCCGAATGTCCCGCATGGGTGATTGAGCGAGCTAAGAGACCTAAAATGGTAAGTAAAAGAGAGTTATCTGATATACTTGCCATTTCTTCCCCGCTGGTTCTCCTTGGTCCCACTCAGGGCGCGGACTTGCTCGCTCGATCCAACGATCCCACCTTTGTACGGGCAGCCGCCCGCATGCTGGGTATCCCGAATGTCCCCTTCGGCGAGGCCTTTACCTGCGTGGTGCCCGGCCACACCGACCGTCGTCCCTCGGCTACGTTGTGGCGGAATCCCGATACGGGCGAGTTTCGCTATCACGATTGGCACGGCAAGAATGGCGGCCGTCAATGGTTAACGCTGGCTCAAGTGCGTGCAGCTCAAGCCTATCAAGGAGGCCTTCAAAACAAGCAAAGTAAGCAAACCCGCGATCTCCTAGAAAAAGGACTGTCACGGAGTCAATTTGTGTTGTGGACTTTGCGCCTGATGGTCGAAACCGGCTATGTGCAACCGGCCCGCGTGGCCATGCCGCCATTGACAGCAAAAGTCGCGGCGGCCAATGCAGATGCCACTCGGATGTACAACGCGTTTAAGTTGCTGTTTGGCGTCCGCTGGTTGCATACACCCGGCGCACCGGCCCCTGCCGCATGGTCGTTTATGAAGGCCTGGGCTGGGATTCCAGAAAATCGCGCGGGTGCAGCCATTCAAACGTTACGTGAGGCGCGTATTATCCGCTATGCGGGCACCTACAGCAAGGGCCAGACAGAGGAATCTGATCTATCCAAAGAAGACGGTCATCGCCGCACCATGGCCCTGTTCCTACCGGGCCACGACTTCAAGTCACTTGAAGACACTTGAAGACACTTCAAGTCACTCCGAGTGATAGGCAGTCGCAACCGTCTGCTTAACCGGTTCGGGAACTGTTACCTCAACGGTTCGCCAAACCGTTTGACCTACTGTTCCCGTCATAACAGGGCCTGCGGGTCTTGCGCTCCCGTTGTGGTGCCCGTAACGACGGTGTAACGGTGACGTAACGTTACGTTAACGGGATTGCAACGGCCATGCATCAGCCTGGCATGCTTTAGGAGGTGCTCAATGAAGGATGAACTCATCGCCTATGTCTGCCCCAAGTGCGGCCGCCACCTGGTGGACGCGCCGCGTGGCGCGCGGGTGTCGTGCCCGCATTGCGGTGTCTGGACTAAAGAGGACACCCCCGACCGCCAGCGCGCTCCGACGCGCAACCGCGCGCGATCGCGCGCAAGTGCGCGCACATGAGTGACACCGGATCGCCATTGAAGGCGGTTGATGGCAATTGCCATCAGATGGGAGAGCTCTTCCCAAAGACTACCCCATCGCTTCCCAATGAGTGCCCAATCCCGTACCCGATGCTGCCGTTCGTTACCATTGCCGGCGGTTGCGGTGATTTGCGGCGTTTTGCGGTGTTCTTCGCTGATCGTCGGTGTTTTGCGCTGATTTGCGGCGTTGGCCGTTGCCGCAACGTCCCTGCAACGTTGGGCCAGCGTTGCGGTGGCCATCATCAGAACACGGATAGGCCCATTGCTGGGAGCCAAAATGTGGCTATCCATCATCCAAACCCGGACCCGCACACCAGACGGGGCGTTGGTGGCCATCGGACGACTGCCGTTTTTACGGGAAGGTCCGGCGCGTGAACCGACGTGCCGCACAATAGGAGCTGACGACCGCTTGTGGTCCGTCAATCCTGATTTGGAGGCCCACTACCATGGACAAAACCACGCGTGCCCATGTTATTGAAGCAACGGTATCAAATGTTCTGCTCGCGTTGACGGATAACGACCCACAGAGTCAACAACGCCATGTAATGGCGTCCGGGTTCAACGGTGGCCGACTGTTACCTGATGCCGTACGCGCCGTGTGGCGATTCTACCGCACACATCCCGGCAACCCAGGATCGATGCCCGGGCCGGGCGGCCATTAAGAGCAGCAGATCGAGGGCTCCCTTCGTGGAGCCCTCGCATTGCGGAATGTTGATCGAACCGCGCAATAATAGAAGACACCGGGATTCCATCCGGATATCGAAAGGAGCACCAAACAATGATGTTTTCATTGACGATGAGAAGCCCTCGCTGGGGGTTTAACGATAAATGGAAGTTTACGTGGACCGATGAAGGTTGGATTATGGACGACCCCCAATCCCCGTCAGACTCATACGCGGTACCGAAAAACGGCGGAGACAAATTCTTGAGTACCCTACATCACGATGATTATCGGTTTCCCTATCATACCTCGAGTGCTTTGGAACGACTTTGGAACAAGGCTAATGCAGGCTGTTCCCCCGATCAAGTTCAAGAAGCTTTCGATATGTTGGCTGAGTGGATTCAAGAGTGTGACCGCATCGCTCCGAACACCGGTCTCTTTGAAGGGTGGTAACCATGCCTCAAAATTCCTCACCATGGCGTCCAACACCCAAACAAGCCGCAGTCCTTGAAGCGGCACAGGACGCCGGGTTGAATCGCTCCATTACGACCATCTGTGAAGCCGCAGGCGTGGATCGCCGCGGCTTTTATCGTTGGCTGGAGAAGGACGCCGACTTCCGCGCGGCATGGGACGATATTTGGCGCGGATCCTTGCGGCGACACATGCCCGGGGTGGTGGCTGCCATGGTCGCCAAAGCTCAACAAGAAGGCGATGTCCCAGCCGCCCGCTTGCTGGCCGATATGGCCGGCCTCACGAAGCAACGCATCGAGGCCGAACTCAAACACGGAGGGACGGTGACCCATGATCTCAGCGCAGCCCAGCGCCTCTTCGAGCGGCATCCCGAGCTCGTCGCGGAGCTCTTTGACGACGCCACAGCTCCGGAAGGCGGCGGCGGCCGCTAATCTGTGGGCCTTTCTGCAATACGTCGGCCCCCGGTTTGCGCGCGCGTGGAATGCCCCGCACGTCCGGTTGCTGTGTGAAAAATTGATGGCCGTGGAGCGTGGGGAGCTGACGCGATTGATGATCTTCCTTCCACCGAGGCATCGGAAAAGCCAGCTGGCGAACGCGCACTTCAGTGCCTGGTATTTGGGACGGCATCCGGACCATAGCATTATCACGGCCTCCTACGGCGCCAGTCTCGCCGTCAAATTCAGCCGCCAATCCCGGAACCTGCTGCGCGAATATGGTCCCGATCTCTTTGGCGTGTCCGTTGCACAAGATTCCAAAGCGGCGGATGCATGGGCCATTGAGGACCACTATGGCGGTCTGACCTCCGCGGGTGTCGGCGGCCCGTTGACCGGGAAGGGCTGCAACATCCTCGTCGTCGATGACCCCCATAAGGACAGGGCAGAGGCCAACTCCCAGACACTGCGGGAAACTGTCTGGGACTGGTACACCAACGTGGCGGTGACGCGGCTCGAACCTCACGGGGCCATCATCCTGATCCAAACGCGATGGCACGAAGACGACTTGGCCGGACGGTTGCTTCAAGCCATGCGCAATGATGCCGGCGATCAATGGGAGATTGTGAACCTCCCCGCCTTCGCGGAGGATGATGACCTGCTGGGCCGCGCGCCCGGCGAAGCACTCTGGCCCGATGAGTTCGACGAAGACATTCTCGAGGCCACGCGGCGGCGTATCGGCAGTCGAGCGTTCGCCGCCCTCTATCAGCAGCGACCGCAAGAGTTAGAAGGCGGCGCGTTCAAGGCTTCATGGTTCTCCTGGTACAGCAAGAAAGACATCAAATTGGATCCAGAAACGGACACCTGGTTGTTTCGCGACCAGCCGCTCATGATTTACCAAGGGGTGGACCTGGCGACGACCGAAAAGACAGCGAGTGATGAATTCGCCCTGGTGACCATCGGCGTCACGCCCACACAGGATGTAGTCGTACTGGACATCCTCGCGAAACAAATTGACCCCGGAGAACAGGCCCGCGTCATCGCGGAAGCTTATCAGGACTGGCTGCCATTAAAGGTCGTCATCGAGGACAACGGGGGACAGAAATATCTCGTGTCGGAAGTGAAACGCTGGCACCTCCAGCATCCAGAGGACCCCCGGGTTCCGGTCAAAGCGGTGACAAACACGCAAGACAAATACGCCCGCATCACGCGGTTGGCGCCTTTTGTGGAAGATGGAGGCCTCTACTTGCGGGCGGCACTCCCGGACGAAGAGGGCTGGACAGATCTTGACCGACTGCCGGGGATTCGCATGCATCGTCTCGTACAGAAGCTCTACACCCAGCTGGTCACCTTCGCGCCGAAGATGGCCCATGAGGATGTCGCCGATGCCCTCGACTTGGCGTGCTCCGTGACGCGTGTCCGGCGGTGGTTCGATGACTCTCCAGCGGGCCAACCGGAGTAACCGCAGCGGTACCGCCAAGCACCGCAGAATGGAGGATTCAAGATGCACCTATTAGCGCCCCAAATGACAGCCGGTGAGACCTCATGAGCGGTCACGGCGAAAAACTCGGACGCAAGCAGGAACTCGCCATTGCGGCCCTGCTGCGGTCCCCCACCATTGCCGGCGCCGCCGAACAGGCTGGGATCAGTGAGGCAACCTTGTTCCGCTGGCTCCAGCGCCCGGACTTCGAAGAAGCGTATCGCCGTGCGCGGCAAGCCGCGGTGGATCAGGCCATCAGCCAACTGCAGCAAGCCACCGGCCAAGCCGTGGCCACGCTTCAAGATGTGCAGGCGGATACCGAGGCCCCGGCCAGCAGTCGCGTCACGGCCGCGAAGACGGTATTGGAGATGGCTCTCAAGTTGCGCGAATCGGAGGAGCTGGAAGCCCGACTCAGCGCCTTGGAAGAACAGTTACAACGCATGGCCCCTGCGGCCAAAGGAGGAGGACGTCGATGAGCATTAAGCAACGGCTGGAGGCCTTGGAGGCCACCGTCAGCGATTATGCGGGCACCTGTTCCATGTGTGGCGGGCGCCACTGCCGAAATTGGGTCGACCTGATGCAGGCCGCACAAGCTACCGTGCTGGTCTGCCTATGCCGCCCCTGTTGCGCGTGGGTGGCTGACATGGAAGGGGCAGCCGGAGGCATTGACCACAGTCCCCAAGTGGCTCAGCTTCACTCCGCGAAACGCACCGTCCGCCACACCGCAATGCAATCGCAATAACCGCAACGCCACACACCGACCGCCCAACCGAGCGCTCATGCTCAGTTTTTTGTACGCATACAGTTCCAACCGTATACCGTGGACGGTTACGGTACACGGCCATCAACTGCACCTCACCCAATGCCAGAGCCCCGATCGGGCTCTGGGTGTTTATGAAAGGAGCTCGATCATTATGGGCCAATTGGCCGTATTTACCCCTGACCGCCTCACCGCGCACGAACGCTTCCGCCGCGTAACCCAAGCCCTCAGCCGCCAGGATGTTACCACCGCCGCCCAACTGCAAGCCGCCACACCCCAGCTGGCATGGGTCGGACCGGATCAGGCGTTTACCGAACGTCTGCGCGTGGCGGGGGAAATGACCCGGACCTTCGCCGCGGACCTCAGCGTGGTCGTGACCAAGGTCGCGATGCTGATGGCGTTTGAACAAACGCTCAGGGATTTTGACGCGGTCTTGCAGAACGAAATGGCGTTCGCCTGGCAACTCGGCTGGGAAGCCGCCGGCGGGGCACGGGACGTCGACCTGAGCCCACACCAGGGAAAACTGACCCAGCTCCAAGCCGCGTGTCAAATCCCGCCGACCTTCCCGGCCTCAATCGAGGACGTACGGACGATCTGCGCCAGTCTCTGGCAGGCCTGGACTGACTTCACCCGCGCCGCGTGGCGCTTGAAACCGGAAGAGCCGATCAGGGCGTGGGGGCCCGCCAACGCAGAAGAACTGCTGGCCGCGGTGCGCACCAACACGTCCGCTCCTGATCCGGCCCAAGTCGCCACCTATCGGGCACCGTACGACCTGACGTGGCGCAATACCGTAGCCGCGATTGCGGCGCGCATGGGAGGGAACGACTAAATGGACAATGAGATTCGCATTAAGCCGACCGTGGATACAACTGACCTCGATACCATGGAGACGCAACTGAAGCGTCTCGACACTTTGTTTAAGAGCATGGCGAGCAGTGCAGCGAAAGTGAAGATGCCTGATGGTGTTGGCACACCGAGGGGCGCAAGTTCAGGGCCGGCAGCTGCCCATGTGCAAGAGGCGATGAATCGGGCCATGGGCGTGCACTCCAGCGCCGCCCGCGCCGCCGTCGAACAGGATATGATGGCGAGGGGGATGATCAGCCATCCCCGAGCACGAGGCACACGGGTCCGGGGCTCGGCAACCATGAATTCGGGGCAGTTCCTGACCAACTTCGATAACGTCATTCAGCCCATCCTGCCCCAATTGGATGCCATGATGCAACAACCGGGCGGCAAATCCAACGCCACTGCGGCCCTTCGTCGGCACTTGAACCACGTTCAGCGCATCGCGGCCCAACCGACCGGATCCTCGGCGGAGAGTGAGGCTATTCTCGCCGCCAACCAAGCCACGGGCATCGATCCCGCCGCGTTGGCTGCGGCAGCCACGCAATACCGTACCACCAATCCGACGCATGGTGCGGTGATCAACGCCTATCTCAAGGCCCAGCAACAGGCCGCGGGAGGTGGCGGAAGCTCGGGTGGCGGATCCGGCACGGGCGCAACGGGCATCATTCAGCGCCTGACGAGCGCCGCTGGGTATGGGGAATTGGGCGGCTTACTCGGGACGGGTGCGGCCGGGGTGACATTGGGAGCGACCGCTTTGGGCGTCGGTTTTGTTGCCAATCAGACGCGGCGGGGTTGGTCGAACTACATGGCCCAAGGCACCGCATTTTCCGGCTTGTCCAAGACGATGGGCACCCTCGGTGAATCGTTCAACACCCTACGCTCGCGCGTCGATGCGACCAGTCTGGGGCTGGCGGAGTCATTGGGCACGATTACGGCCGCGACGCAGGCGATGGCGCCCTATACCGGCAACATCGGCACCCGGGGTCTGACCCGGATGATGACGGCCAGCCAAGGCCTCGCCTTCTCGATGGGGTTGAATCCCGTGAGTACCGCACAAGCCTTCGGCCAAGCCGCGCAAATTGGCGTCTTGGGCACGAGCGGCAGTACGGGCTCGATGACGCCGGCGCAGTGGGCCGCTCTGATTGGCAACGCCACGGCGGCCGGCAGTATGCAGGGACGCCAAGGCCAAGTCCTGTCCTCGATGCTCAGCGTGAGCCAACAGATTGCGCAACAGATTGCCGGGGCCCCGAATCAGACGCTCCTCGCATCCATCATGACCGGGCTGAACCAATCCGGCAATCCTTTGCTCCAAGGCACCATGGGCGCGCAGCTGCTTGGGTCGATCAATAAGGGGATTCAGAACCCGGGATTGGGGAACGCCGGGGCGCTCGCCTCCTATCAGGCTTTGAATCCCAATGGGCGACTCGGATACTTTCAGGAGAAATACCTCCAAGCTCAGGGCCTCACGGGCCGGAATCCGATCACCGGCGTCTCGAACTTCGCCGCCGAACTGGGGTATTTCCAAAAGATGTTGCCGGGGGGCAAAGTCCACTTTACCAAGGGCCGCTATGGCTCGATGCCCACCGAACAAACCGCGTCGGTCGGCGCGTTGCTCGGTCAGATGTGGGGGATTACCGAACCCCAAGCCTTGGCCGTGCTGAAGAGCTTTAATGGGCAGTCCCTCTCGATGGTCAACCGGACGGCGCAGCTAGCGCAAAAGTGGGGTGGTCCCAACGCCCTGCAGCACCTGCTGAGCCATGGCGGCATGAATGTCTTTAGCGAAATCGCCAATGCGCACGGTGTCAGTGGACGATACGGCCTCAATCAGCTCGCCCACGAGGTGACCGGGAGTTTGCACGGCCATGTGTCGAGCCAGTTCTATCAACTCGAAAAGCAATACCAACACCTCGGACCGGGCCATGCACACCAGCGCGCCACCCTCTTCGCCCACATGCAGCGCGTGTTAGGCCAGAGTGTGCTTGGCGGCCCAACCCTCCAAACCAGCATCGACAAACTCAACTCCACCATGCACCAAGCCACGGCCGCGTGGGTCCGGATCGCCAAGGATTTAGCCCCAGAAGGCAACTACTTGGCGAACGTGAGCAAGAACGTGGCGAACAACTTGGCCCCGATCGTCAAACACCCGTTGAGCCTCCGGACATGGGGAAACTTCCTGTTTCCCGGGCAGGCGAGCTCCAGCGTGGACGCCGCCTTGACGCCCTATCTGAGTGCCGCACAGGCCCATGCAGGCATGCATCGGTCGCTCTCGAGCTACAACCCCACGGTGCGCCGGATACTCCAGCAAACCGGGGCCAGCCGCAAGATTACAGTACCGCTCGTGGATGCGATTATGCAGACCCAGGATGCCACGGGCAACCCGTGGGCCGCGTACGTGGACAACCCGCATTCGATGGACGCAGGCCTAATGGGTATCAACTCGATGAACTGGAAGTCCCAAGGCATTGCCCAGAACCCCTTCAACGTCACCGGCAATCTGCGCGCGGGGATTAACATTCTCCGCCAAGACCTCGCCGCCAGTCACGGCAACATGTTAGAGGCCCTGACACGGTATGCTGGGACCGGTCACCAAGCGCATCAAGACGCCGTGGAGATGCTGGTGGTCATGCACAAGATCGAAAGGCACTTACGCAACGCAGCAGGATAGAGAGCTCCCGCCGCGCGGCCCCGTTTAGTTGATGGTGAAGGTCCCCGAAGCCAGCACCTTGTTGTGGATGATAAAGACCAGCTCATAGGTGCCGAACAACAAGGTGCCCACATTATTTGCCACCTCATGGTCCTGTGGATTAACGGTTACCGTAGATGTGCCCATCAGTCGATCCGTGGCACCCTCCACCTGGTAGAGTTGCTGATCGATGGTGGTCGTATCAAACGCTGACGAGGGGTCGTTTAGGAGCCAATAGACATCGGCATTGGTAGAAAAGGTGGAGCTGACGCCTGTCAAGCGGAACGACGCATCATTAAAGCCGGTGCCAAACGTCACGGAGGGTTTGGCCGGCGGAAATCCATACGAGAGGTCGCGATAAGCGCCGAGGGGCGTCCCCGACCAATGCCCTTGCGTGTAGCGGACGGTTGCGGCGATCGTCTGAAGACAGGCTGTACAGGCATCAGCAGAAGGATTGTAGGAACCTCGGACTTGTAACGCGTGACGATTCAGAGTCACGGAGACCTGCATGCCGCCGGGCGACTGCATGGTTAGGGTATCGCGGAGGGCCCGTCCATCCCAGCGCCAAACCATGATCTGCGTCACATGATGGGCCGCAAGCTCGGTCTGGTAGGTGGTCACGACGTCTTGGGCTGTGCCGCCCATCAGAGGCTCGGCGCCAATGTAAGTGAAGCGCGACTGGATCGGGTAGCCCGGATAATACGGCCATGAGGTAAACCACTGGCGTTTCCATTCGGATTGCTTCCAGCTGTAGACAGCCATGGTCGTCTTGCTGGCAGTCCTAGAGACAGCGAACAATTGGTCAGGGCGTTTCTTGCTTAGGCGCACCAACTGTTTAGTCAAAATAGTGCCGTGCGGGCGTGGCAACAGTGACGCACTGGCCGTCGGAGTATTCGTGGAGAGGCGGCCGCACCCCGCCGTCACCACCAACAAAACCGCAGCCGCCATACCGCCGATAAACGGCTTGATATTCATTCTGGTTCCCTCTTTCCGATGCGTCTGTATGAACGCGAGCGTCTAAAAACGTTGTTGGAAGCGGCGCGGCAAATCAAAAGGCCACACGCACACAATTGCCAAACACACGACGCCGTTCGGGTATTCGTCCAACCACATGTAGGCACGCTCTTAATTCGTAGTCGGGGACGCGCTGCCGGGCACAATCTTATAGAGAACGTTTCCAACCTGTTGCATGAATGCATCGGGACCGTGACTCAAGAGGTGACCAGCCGTTTCGGTGACAACCGCGTCGATGACGCTTGGAGACTCGGTACCCATCGGACCAACTCGTCCTGCAACCATCGCGGATACAGGTTCGGACGCATAGGCACCTTGGATCATCCAGTCTCCGCCAGCGAAGGATGTTGTAATCTCGTTGCCATTGGAGAACCGTACTTCAAGAAAACTCGTCGGGTTCTGCTGCTGATGCAATGCTGTTGCAGCTTCAGCTCCGATCTTTTCGGACAGATCGGCCAAGGTGCTAGCCCACGATTGTGCTTGGCCCGCAGAGAGGGCGATCGGACGCGGGACGGTCAGAATGACACCAGCCGTTGGCATGACCTGAAAGGTGGCAGGATTCATATCGGACAACCCAGCAATCGTGGCGGTTGAGAGGCTATTGTTGGACCAATAGATCCCAATGTGGGGCTCTGTATTCCATTGGTTAAGTCCCGAACTGTGCCAGATTTCAGACAGATAGGGAAGCAATACTCGCGCCATCTTCTGGTCTTCCGAAGCGCTCGACCGGGTTGACGTGGTGATGCCTTGCCATGTTGTATGGGTAATCGTTTCACGACCATACCCCGTCCACGAGAGGGAAACCGGAGCTATCCGGGTCCTACGGCTAGCGCGATGGGAGGTTTGAGCGCCGTGGTGGACGCTCCCGCATCCGGATAGTAGAAGGGCCGATGCTACAAGAATGGCGGATCTGCGCTTCAATTTTTTCTCGCCCTTTCATTGAAATTGCCATTGTTGGTCGTCAAACCACCAACCGTGCGCCCAAGCGGGTCAGATGCGAAGCATCTCTGTGAACAGTCAGGGATGACCGGCACCGTTGCCCGTGTCGCTCGAGTTAGGGCTGTGAAATAAAATGCGCCGTTTCGCTTGGTGAAACTCCTCCGCATCCAACAAATGGTCGCGGAACAGTTGGGCCACCGCCTGCAATTGCTCTGCGACAGTCACGGCCGGCGGAGACGATTCGCCAAGTGTAGGACCTGTTTCGGTTGTATTCTGGGTTAACAAGGTCTGGATGGCTTGATATACCTTTAATTGCGAATCCTCAAAGTCGAATTTGAACACAATCCCGACCGTTTTCTGATCGATGACCGCGTTCATGATGACGGCATGGTGTTGCTTCCGAGTCAGCAATGCGGCCACCGAGGCCTCCGCCATCCCGGCCGCGCCGAGGCCGAAGAAGTTCCCGGACGTGACCGCGTACTGCGTGTGCACCGACTGTACGGTATCCATGGGCACAACAAATAGGATGGACCGGTCAACCCACGCGCACACGTCCCGTGGCGTAACGGTGACGGATAATGGACGCGTCGATGGTCGAGGGAACCGAGGATGCCCACCCACATAATGAGCGCTCGACACCTCGAGATAAGGACCGGCTGGTGAGCCGCGCCACATCTCCCGGGCCCTGGCTATATCGCAGTACACACGCGGCAAGTCATCATTGGTCCTCAGTTCCAACACCACGTTGCACGGATGATCGTCGATCGTCACCGTGAGCACGAGGCCCCGCGATCCGCGTGTCAAGAGTGTTTGCGTCGCTACATCCCACGGAGCTGTTGGTCGCATGGCGTGTGGGAACGCGACTGCAGACTCAGGTCCCAGCGGGATGGACGTCCGCTGTCCGCGTCGATCAAGGAGGCTGACGCCACGCTCATCGATGCTGAGGACCATATGCCTCACTCGGTTCGGCAGTGCGGGATGACCGCCCACATACGCCACTTCATATCGCCCCATGCTAAACCCTCCGCATCGAATTACTCATTTCGTTTTTCCAACAGCATAGCACCAGCCACGCAAGAAGGCGTCGCCAGCCGCCCGAATTGGCCTCGACGTCCAAACTCCTGAGTCCACGCACCAAATCCACCACAGAGGCTTAAAACGCGTCTGCGGACATAGGGGGTCTCGGGCACATAATCTCGGTTCCGATAATCGGGGCTCGGAATCCAGCACCCGGCCGCACACGCAAAATAAAGGCCGCTGAGCGACGGCTGCCGGACGGGATGACCACATGGACATCCGAACCGAGTTCGTTCGCTCAGCGCCCCACTGTTGCCCTTCGTGCGATGTCTATTCCGGCGCCCCAGGGTCCTCTAAATGCGCGCCGGGCGGCAGGAGGCCCTGCGGATCCTCATTGAGGGCGGCACCATCCAGCCCGATGGCACCGTCCACTTGCGCCTCCGCGATCTGACGGCGCAGAACCTGTTCCGCCCATCGGACCAGCGCATCGTATCCGTTCATACGTCGTCGCCCTCCCTATGCGCATCCCGCATTCGCTCAGGGGTGCCTCCTTTCGCGGGAGATGGGATACTCCCCGTCTCCTCAGCGCGCGCCGCGCATGCCTCCGCGTACTGACGGCGGAACATCCCATCCAAGAGGCGCACCAACTGGTCATATCCGTTCACAGGCGGTCCCCTTTCTGAAAGATAACGGAGTCTACAAGGATGGTGCCTGACGCGGCGCGTTTTGCCTGAATGGGAATTGCGACCAGTCGCAAGAAAAGAGACTCCCAACGGCGGGAGCCCCTCAAACGGTCAACGATATGCGCGTTCAGAATCTGGATGGGCGACTAGGATCACCGAGGGGCCACCCCCGCAACCGCGCCTCCCGGATCTCAGCCAACGCAGACCAGTCGGCCGGGATCACGCCGAGGATTTTCAACTGCGCATCGGCAATGAAGGGGCCACCATGCAACACGTACCAATCGAACTGACCGGCACTGATCGCGTCGCCGTGCAAAAACGCTTGCCAATCATCATCCGAAAAGCCCGGAAAGGGCGAGATATTCCGCGGGGGATTTTGTTCCAAGGCTTCGCGGGTCGTGACGACCGCTAAATAGGAGGGACGCGCACGCATTATCGGACCCCCTCTGGTATCGGGCCCACGGTCAGAGCAGCATAGTCGAGCCATGCGTCCCGAAACAAGGTGCGTCCCAAATCGCGCTCAACCGCACGCCAACGCTTAACAATGTCGAGGGCCGCCCGAAATTCCGCCGACGTCCCCGACCACTGCAAGGGCCATTCCGCGGCCCACTGGCCCATAGTCCGATACGTCTCCGTCTGGGTCCAGTTCCATTGGGATGCAACGTATAGCGGTGTCGGGGGTTCGAGGCGCACCGTGGCCGATGGTTCCTGGTGAGCTATCGCCGCCTCCCAACCCGCTGCGTAAAAGAAGTGGGCAGCGTCGAAGAGGTGCGTCATAAGGTGGCTGGTTACTCGATCCGCCTCTTTCCAGTCCAGCATCAAGAGTTCGCACCGGGTGTTCAGATCTTGGGGTTTCTGTAGCAATGGAACGAAAATGGCAATAGGCGGATGTGATGGGTACTGGACGAGGTAGTGTACACTCTTGACGAACCGTCAGGAATGGTACAAGAGTCGGCACCTGGTTTGCTGTGG
>JAJZAN010000207.1 GCA_021799435.1 Bacillota bacterium
GGGAGGAGCAGAAGCCGTCGCACGAAGACGATCCGCATCAATGTGTTATTGCCAGGGCTTTGCGAGGGTCCAAGAGCGCTCTCCGGATCAACCGCAGCCGGAGCAAGCCCGCCCTGAACGACGCACAGAGCGTGTTAACGGGGCAGGCCACGGCTCGATATGTTTGGGGAGGGCAGGGACATGATGGATAAGCTGTTGGATCAGAAAGTGAAGCCGATACGGTTATGGCGATCGCTGGAAATCCCGTCGTCACCAAAAGCACCTGTTTCGATTTGTGTGGTTAATCATCTGTTAACGGGCCGGATAGTCCACTATTCGCGTCGTTAAGTATTGGGTTCGGAAACGAAGGCGGACTGGCCAGTCCTTTCACCTAGCGGTGGCGTTTCTCAGAACGAATTGATCATTCCTCATAGCTTTCCGTCGACATCTCCCTTACCATCGGAATTAAAGCCGTGTGGCTAGGAAAGGAGCATGTCCATGATCGGGATTGGGCCGTGGGTGGCCTTTGCTGTCGTGTCCCTGGGTATGGTATGTGCCCCGGGCCCCAATATGGTCTATTTAATCTCGCGGTCGATCACCCAGGGGCGCCGGGCGGGGGTGTACTCCCTGGGCGGCGTCGCGCTGGGATTTGTGGTATACCTTGGAGCGACGATGTTCGGTCTGGTGGCCATATTCCATGTGGTGCCGACCCTGTATCGCGTGATCAAGTGGGCTGGCGCGGGCTACTTACTGTGGTTAGCGTGGCAGGCGGTGAAACCGGGGAGCGCTTCGATGCTGCGGCCCCAGACACTGACCACAGAGAGTCCCCGAAAGCTCTTTCTGAAAGGCTTGATGACAAATCTGCTAAACCCCAAAATAGCGGTGCTCTACGTCTCTCTGCTGCCGCAATTTGAGAATCCAGCGCACGGTTCCCTCCTCGCACAAGGAGCCATCCTGGGCGTCACGCAAATTACGATTAGCTTGACCGTCAATTTGCTCATCGTCCTCTCCGCCAGTCGCATTGCGGCGTGGTTCGGGACGCGGCCGACCTGGCTGAAGGTGCAGCGGTGGTTCATGGCGACGGTGTTGACTGGCCTCGCGGTCAAGCTTGCCGTGGAGCGGACAACCTGACCTAGCTGATAATAGAACAGGGACAGGGTCGCTGGACTGTCATCCATCTGCCATTCCCTACGACTGGGATCAAGCAGCGGTGCAGGCCGATCGGTATGATCGCCCCGACTGGGCTGTGGGCCTTGCGAACGGGCCGCTGTTCGTATTGGAAGCCAGTGGCATGTCGGGGTTTTATAGTCCGTCCGACAGTGTCTTTTAGCAACTCTGCCTGGTGCGGATAAGGGGGGCGTAAGCGCAGCGACCGCATTTGGTTCGGAAGTCCTTCATGCGCATAGCAAAGCCTTGCGGACAGGGACCCAAATGGGAGAGGTTCTTTCCATCCGGTGGTAATATGGCCTGGGGTGAACGGAATGAATCAAATAAGGAAAGTCCTTGTCAGTGCCATGATGGTGGGAGCTGTGTTGGCCGCCGCTGGATGGAACCCGTCGGTCTCAGCCCCTAGTAAGATTCCAGTCAGCACCAAGCCAGTGAATGGCACGGTCGCCAGCTACCAGCGTCTTGATCCGCCGGACCTGACGCCAGGCGTCAAGATGTATCGCATCGACTACTGGAGCCAGAACGTCAAAGTGGAGGCACTGTTAACCAAACCCGTGAAGTCTGGCCACTACCCGTTGCTGGTGAGTCTCCACGGCGGCGACATGCTACCCAGCCCTCATTGGAATTTCGGTTATACGCCATTGATGGCGGGACGTCTGGCCTCTCCCCAGGTGGTTCAACTCTATCCTGAGTATCAGGGGTATCTAGGGAGCTCCGATATAACTGGGGGCATTCGGACCGACTTTATCAATATCCAGGACGACGTGGAGGAACAGTTTCCTTCTAGCGAAGGGTCGAGCGCCCACGGAGGGCGCCGTGGTCATTCTTGGTAACAGATCCGGGTCCACAGGTTCCTAGGACGCTTGAGTTGGAATCGATTCCGCATGACATACCTTGCGGTGAGCATGATGCGGTTTCGGGGGCAAATCTTCCTCAAGAATATCACGGCACGTCCGACCTACATGGTACGGTAAGGCTATCCAGCAAGAGACCACAGAGGCCACTACGATGGGTTGGAGATGAGTCGCATGCTGAATTCCATGCCGCCCGAGTGGAGCCGGCGCTTTCGGGCGCTGCCCGGGTTCGCCGACGCCCGCCAGTGGGACTGCCTACGCCACGGCCACGATTCGGAAGTCTGGCGTGTTACCTTGGCTTCGGGCGGGACGCTCATTGCCAAACGTGGTGTGGGAGCCGAGGTGCGGGAAGCTCAGGTTTATCACGACTTACTCGATCCTCTGGCGTTGCAGCACCCCACGGTTTTCGCCGCACTGCGCGATGCCGACGCCCAGATTCTGTTGATGGAAGACATGGGCCCCGAGACCGTAGATAGTCGGCCAACGGCCGACCGGTTTGCCGCGGCGGCGCGCACGCTGGTGGACCTGCGACGTCACGCCGCCGCACGTCTGCAAAAGAACGGATTGCCCGCCGCGGTGCACGCGACCTACGCCCTGTCTGCCGACGCCTATATGGTGTCCGTGCAGCGGGTGATGGATCGCGCGGTACTCGATCCGCCGCAGCGGGGCGTGTTGACCCGGGTGCGCGAGACCCTGCCACTACACGTGGAGAGGCTGTACGACACCGGGCGCATGACCATCACCCATAATGACTTCAACGCCAAGAACCTGATCGTGACCGCTCACGGCGTGCAGGCGATTGACTGGTCGCATGCGGAGTTAACGCCGCATCTCGGCGACCTGTATTGTCTCCTGCGCGACGCGACACGGCATGGGGTGGCCGAACACGACGTGGTGGACCCATACCTGGCGCGCGACCCGGTAGCTGACAGTGCCTGGCACATCCCAATGGGGGGCCTCTGCTGGTTGATTCGGGGACTGAACTGGGCGTGGGACATCGGTAGCCGGATGCCAGACGTGATTCCAGTGACCGCGGCGATGATCCGTGCCATGGCCGAGTGCCTGGACCGGATGGAGTACTCGTAACCGACATGGCAGTCACAGATCTACGGAACTTATGGGGGCGAGTGTCCCTCAAGCGTTTCCACGTGTAGAGTCGGAACTCCGCTCCTGCATCAGTCGACTCTTCTCACCCAATCGATGAGATGTGCCTGAACGCGGTCGGTGATATCTTGCACCTCGGGTTCGGCAATTAAGTCATCACTAACGTGCAGATGGTATCCTTTCTCTTGGCGGCTCACGTGGGTTTTTACGAGATGATACGGGATAATATAGGCCTGCTGAATCCCAAATGGTGGCTTGAATACCATATCGATGAGCCGATCAAACGGTGGCGACTCGCCCTCTATGCTGGCATGTATGTTGTGAAACGATCTGCGCCCTTTGCGCGTCTTGACCTCATCCCGAAAAGTCCGGCCCTCGTCGTTCACCCGGACGTTCCAAAACTTCTGCTCCAGCCCGAACCACTCACCGTCCGTCATGGATGTCCAGACCAACTCTCCCAACGTCCCGTGTGCCGGATATTCTTGCGGTACACCGGTCACGCCGTAAAAGTGGAGTAGCTGTTTGTAGATGCCGACTAACGTCTGGGTGTGCAATCGGGTCTGCTCATTCATCGACCGCCACCTCCATCCTGCTGTTTTGACACAGTCTCCCTGGCCCCGTGCCAACGGTCAAGATTCTGCCGATGAGAATCGGTCGATTTCCCTGATGCTGCTTAGACTCCGCATGTCAGCATTAGGATTTTAGGGATTTAAATAGGCAGAACATTCCGCAAAGGATGAGGGCCCGGCCATCACGAATACTGACGCATGGACACACCACACTCACTGCCGCCGATCGACTTGTCCGGTGATTCGAATATCTTCCCGAATACGGGAATCGCGCTAGCGACGCGGGTCCTAGCGGATCGCGTGAATTGGCTGGCCGTCGTGGACCAGCTACTGCCGTGGGATCCGGCGCGGGCGCGCATGGCGCCCGGTGTGGTCCTATTGATGTTGGTCATGAACGTATTGACCCAACATAATCCTCTCTATCAGGTGGAGCTTTGGGCGGACTCCTTGCCGTTACCGATTTTGTGGGGGGACACTATTACGGCCCATCAGTT
>JAJZAN010000056.1 GCA_021799435.1 Bacillota bacterium
ACCGCATTGCGGGGAGTGCCGCGAAGATCACCATCCCGTCGGCCTCGCCGGGCCAGCCCCCGCGGACCGTGGCCGAAGACGTGCAAGGCCGCCAGCGGCGCTGGACCCAAGGATCGCAGCGCGTGGTGGAAGCGCAGAATGCAGCCATGCCGCCTGCGGGCGGATCGGCGCGGCGTGGCCGTTCGGGGCGGCAATCTGCCACGGGCGAGAATGCCCGGACCCCCGGCGGCCTCTTGAATTGGATTATGTCCGTCTTTCTGCCGGATCAGCCGACCATTCAAGAGATGACGCACAGTACCAGTCCGATCAGTCCGCATCATCTCCTGCGCGCCCGCAATACCCAATCGGTTTTGGGCCGCAGTCGGCAATTACAGCAAGCCTCGGGCAACAACCTCAATAGGACGGCCACCGCCGCCGCGCAGATTGCCGCCGAAGAAGGGCTGGGGCCGCTGGATCAATATGGGTTACGCCAATCCGCGGAACGGGTCCAGCAATGGCATCAGGGTCCGGGCCGTTTCGCGGCTTATCACGCCTATCATCAACGTGCCGTGCAAGCGGCCGCCGCCAAAGCAGGCGGGAGCGGGGGATCCGGTCAAGGATCCCGCCGGTTGGGAGCGGCCTCCAAAGCGCTGTTGGGAGCGGCAGGGCTCGGCGGGGCATCGGAATTGCTCGGTTCCTTAGGCGGCTGGGGCGCGGCGGCCTTGGGCGTCGGCTATGTCGGCAGTCAAGTGCGGAGCGGCTGGCAGAACTACCGGACGCAAGGCACGGCCTTTTCCGCACTCAGCCGGGCTATTGGGGATTTAGGCGAGAGTTTCAACACCTTGCGTGATCAGGCTAATACGCTGGGCACCAGCTTTGCCGAAACGCTCCCGACCATTACCCAAGTGGTGCAGACGTATGCGCCGTATGTGGGGGATTTGCGGAATAAGGCATTAGGCTCGGCCTTGAATGCCTCGCAAGGGCTCGCCTTCAGTTATGGCTTGAATCCCGTCTCGACCACGCAAGCCTTTGGGCAAGCCGCGCAAATGGGGATTACGGCCACGGGCGGCAGCGCGGGGCAAATGACGCCGCCGCAATGGGCGGCCTTAATTGCGAATGCGACGGCGCAAGGGCAAATGCAGGGACGCACCGGGCAAGTCTTGGCGTCGATGCTGAGTGTTTCGCAGAACATCGCCCAGCAGATTGCCCAAGCGCCGAATCAGAATATCCTCGCGGGGATTATGACGGCGATGAACCGATCCGGCAATGCCATGCTGCAAGGCACGAACGGCGCGGCCACATTAAATAGCATGAATCAAGGAATTGTCAGTCCCGGTAATGGGTCCGCCGGGGAACTCGCGATGTTGACCGCGATTAACCCTAATCGGAAGCTCAGTTATTGGCAAACCCGTTATGTACAGGATCAAGGATTGACGGGAGTAAACCCCCAAACCGGTACCTCGAACTTTACAGCCATTCTCCGCTATTTTCAAAAGATGTTGCCCGGCGGTACAGTCCAAGGGTCCACCAAAAACGGCATATTCACCCCAACTAATCGCACCGCCGCCGTCGCAGCCGAATTGTCGGGTCAATTGTTTCATACCATTAATGATGCCCCGAAAGCATTACAGATTTTAAAGGCCTTTCAAGGACACAGTGCCGCCGAAGATAATAAGACGACACAACTGGCTCAGCAACTCGGCGGCCCCAATGCGGTCCAAACGTTACTGCACAAAGGAGCCATCGGGGTTTTTGGCCAGATTGCGAATGCCACGACTGTCCATCAATTGACCTCGGCTGCGCATAGCATTACGCAGAATCTCCACGGCCATGTCTCGTCGGCCTTTTATACGGCGCAAAAGCAGTATGAAGCCTTGGGACACGCGCATCCCACATCGCTCAAACAAGCCCAAGCCATCAGTCATCAACGGGCCGTAGATTTTCACACGATGCAACAGACGCTGGGGAAGGGATTGTTGGGCGGCCCGACATTAGGCACATCGATGGATAATCTGAATAAAACGATTGCGGCCACGCAAAAGAACTGGACAAAGATTGCCCAGAACTTAACGCCGTTGGTGCATTATCTTTCTAAAATTGCTTTGGCCATTTCGGAACCGAAAAAAACGCTGACAGGCGGAATGACCGGGAAATATTCCGTGGATCTCTTGCAATGGCTCTTAAATAAAATCACGGGGTCCCATGTCAATTTAACCGGACCTTCCCCGAAACATGTTCCGCATCCCGCCCATCGGACTTCGGGATTACCGCATCCTGGCATGGGAGGAACGTCGGCGTTTGCAGATACCGCCTATCAGCCGTGGATTGGGACCCCGAGTACGGCCACGCCTTCGGCCCAATTAGCCGATTTTGTCATGGGCAATATGCAAGCTGCGGCCAATCTGCCGTTTCAATCCAGTCCCGGCAACGGCAACGGGAGCGGCGCGACCCTCGCCAGTTATCACGTGCCCAGCAGTGCCCAAGCCTTTATCCGGCAAATGCAACCGTATGCTAAACAAGTGGCGGCGAGTACCGGGCTGTCCCCTGCGGTATTGCTTTCGCAATGGGCATTAGAGAGCAATTGGGGCACGTCGCAAGCGGCCCGGCAAAACGCCAACTTGGGGGGCATTAAACCGTGGGGATCGTATGGGCCGGGTCAAGACAGTGCCTATGCGGGATATTCGTCCTTGTCAGCTTTTGCTCGCGGGGATGCCGCGTTTTACAACCAGAACAGCAACTATGCCGCTTTGGAACGCGCGGCTCGTAATGGGGCTTCGCCTTCACAACAAATTGCCATGCTGGGGCAAAGCGGGTATGCCACCGATCCCGCCTATGCGCAAAAGCTCTTGAGTGTGCTGCAATCCATTGACGCCGCACTGGCTAATGGCAACGGCGTGCATGTGCAGATGGCTTAACGCACGTCTCCCGGCAAATCCCGCTGGCAATGCGGGCAGACCGTGGCACCTGTGCGGACGGGCTCCTGACAAAACGGACAGGCAAAGCCGTTTCGCAGCGCATGAGTGCGCCGGGCTGCGTCGGTCGGAGTCGTCAGCGCAATAATGAGGACGCCCAACCAGCCCAGGCAGAAACCTAACGCGAAAGCGACCCCTTCCCGTCCCTTGCGTTCACCAATATGCAAGGCCACGATAAAGGGTGTGACCCATAACAGTACGACGGCCACTAAAGTTCCCATGATTCCTGTCTCCTTAGAAAAATTTTATTAATGCAGAGGCTCTCTGTGCGGATTTTCGCGCGTCGTATTGATGATGACCTTGCTTAGGCCACGAATCCGCTTGGGAGGCCTGAAAATGCGTCTGCGCGTGTCACGGCCACCAATGGCCTAATGGTGGCGGTTGATCGGTCCATTGTAGGCTCACGACCTCCCCGGATTGCAAATGCAGGGTCCAGCGGTCCGCTTGGCTGAGAGCTTCTTGGACTTGAACCCAAGGGATGGTCCAAATGCTTTCCTGATATTGCATCCAGAGTCCGGCCCGATTGATGAGGACATGACAAGATGGATACCAGGATCCCATGCGGTTGACATGGGCAATCGTTAACATCCCTCGGCGTTGTTTTTGCTGCCAGCGGCCATAGCCTATCAATAATCCCATGCCGACGATGATCCAAAGCATGGCGTCCCCTTCCTAAAACGGATTGCGGCCTCCAGCAATCGACAAAGCAATCCCGGCATTGGCGTTCAAGGCCGTTAAATAATCTTGGGGCGTCAACGAAAACTTATAGGTGTTCACGCTCCCTTCTGGTCGCCAAGTGATGATCGCCAGACAGTGCTTGCCGAGCGTTTCATGAAAGACTCCTTCATTGGCCGCCGTGACATCCAGATCATTGATGCGATCAATCACCGGGCCTAAAGCGGTACTGGTCCCGGACCCGCCGGATAACGGAGTCGGCACATAGGCATAAAAAAAATGAAAACTGGGCAACGCACAGCCAGCGTTCAGGGAACTCGAAGACGGCGGGGCGTTCGTCGCCAATCTTAAAAAAATCCATGCGATTAGAATAATCCCTACGAGTAATCCGATGCCGAGACGCATTATCCCGGAGGATCGCTCTGGTTGTTTCATAGAAAATCCTCTTTTCTCTATTTTGATGTGAACTGTTTAGCTTGATTATTACAGATTACCATCCTTTCGGATCACTTTTTGGCGGTCAAGCAAAAAAATCTGACGCAAAGGATCAGCCCATGCCACAAATTACCCCGTTTCGGACGCAAGTGGACGTGCAAGCCTGGACGCCGCAAGGCCAGCATCATCATCTCGATTTGATGGGCAGCCTCAAACAGATCCAAACGTCGAAAACCACGAATCAGCCCTATGGGACGTTTAATTTGACGTTTACCTCGCAGGAACGCGGGCATGGGACGTGGGCCGATAAACTCCCTTACCGGACCTATGTGGAAATTCGGGCCGGGGCCAATACCGTGGGGACACCCCCTATCCTCATGCGGGGGTTTGTCAGCACGGGCACCCAATCCTTGACGATGCCCCAAGCGCCGAATGGTCCCGCACGGCAAGTCGTCATTAGTGGCAAGGACATGGGCGTTATTTTGGCCGACTGGCAGATTCTCTATCTCTGGGGCATTGATCCGATGGCCACTTATCTGAATGCCAATACCTCCGGGGGCAATGCCTTGGGCCATGCCTTGGGCGTGAGTGTGCAGAGTGCCGATCCGGCGTCCCTGGTGCAAAGTTTCTTTGACAAACTCGTCGCCACGGCCGTGAAAGGCTTGCAGGAAACCATCAGCCCGGCGATTCCGTCGATGACACCGGAGATTACGTTGCCCTCGGCCTATCAAGTGAACTTTGTGAATTTACAACCGTGGCAAGGATCGTATGCCAACTTTCTGGACTACTTTGCTTCGCCGCCTTGGGGCGAGAATTTTGTCTATGATGCCGAATCCGGTCCGCAATACATTCTTCGGCAGACACCGTATAAAAATTTCAGCACCGGATCGTATCCACTGCCCTTTGGCAACATCGGGAACAACGGCTTCTTCCCGGATGTGACGATTAACGCCGGGGATATCACGGGGCATAATCTGACCATCAATGGCGCAGAACAGGTATACACCTATTATTTAACGATCCCGGATATGGCGTCGAGCCAAGCCCAGTCGAATGCGCTCTGGTATTATGTGTCGCAAAGTGGACAACAAATCACCACGCAATCCGGGGCGCGCCAATCCGGTAGCAATCCGTATTATGACCCGGAACGCGCCAATATTTGGGGGATTCGCCCGTTGCAGGTTACGACGCCGTGGATCTCAGCCATTGATCAAACCATGACCCCGATTCCGGCGCAAATGAATACCTGGCTCGTCAATGTGTTTCAGAATAACGATCTGTTTTCGTCTGGCACCATTAGTTGCCACGGCCATCAAGCCTTGAAGATCGGCCGCTATGTGGTGGTGGCCCCTGGCAAGAATACGGTCTTTGCCCAACCCTATGAAGCCTATATTGAGCAAGTCGACCATATGATTGATATTTATTCGAATACCGCCACCTGGACAACGAATTTGGGCGTCGTACGGGGCCGGGTGCGCACCACATTGTAAGGGGAGGGATCACGATGCCGGGACGCCCGCAAGCCGCATTGAAGAAAGCGCAACAGCCTAACCCATACCGGACCACCATTGGCCCGCGCTTACTCTGGGGGAAGATTTCGGGACGCCATCCGGAGACAGGCCGCGTGGATGTGACGTTGGATCACGGATCGATTGTGCCGAATTGCATTGTGGCTCCTCAGATGCTCGGGCAAACGGTGGGAGAAACGTATTTGCCGCCTTTTGACCCCGTGACGCCGGATGCCACCCCGCAAGGGCCATATGGCTTACCCACGTTGCCTGCCAGGGATACGGATGCCACGCAATATGTCCTCGTCGACTGGTTGGAAGGATCAGGCCGTCAACCCGTAGTCATGGGGGCGTTGCCCACCCTCCACAGTACGATTGCCCCGCAAACCGCCGGATGGAAGGTGTTCCGGCATGAAGGCGGCTATTGGGAAACCATCGATCCGGAGGGCAACTGGACGCAAACCTGGCCCGACGGCTCCTTTATCAGTGTCAGCACGGCAGGCAGCCCGGCCCACCCCGCCGACATCAATCCGCATTTTCCCCCGCCTCCCGCGACGACACCCGTCCAATTCACCTTGCAAACCGCAGCGGGGGCGAAAATGACGCTGAACGGCACCACCATTACCATCACCGGCGCGACGAATGTGATTCTCAATGATGGCACACAAGGCGTGGCCCGATTAGGGGATAGCGTCCAAGTGAGCGGCACCGATTCCGCGGGGGACACGTTTACCGCCACAGGCACCATCACTTCAGCCAGCACTACCGTGTTGAGCGGATAGGAGGGATCCGTATGGGCTTTGTGCCACCGCATCAACAATACGGTAAGCAGGTCACGTTTTTGACTTTCCCGGCTTACAGCAGTGCCGATGGCTTTAAAACGCCCGGCAATCATGTGCTCGTCCTCCCGGTCAACCCGGATATCACGGACGTAAAGCCCTGGCGTACGACACCCACCCAAACCATTCAAGGGGTGTACACCGACAACTTTGGCGGGGGTGTGCGGATGCTCTCCGTCTCGGGGCATACCGGGTACTGGCGGGGGGTGGGCCTCTATCAAGGGCAGCCGGTGGATGGATTTACGGCCTATAATGCGCTGAATGACGAAATTATTCAATATTATTTCGACTTGATCGAAGAAGACGGCACGACCGAACCCGCTGTGACGCTGCAATACATCAATGATATTGATGAACAATTTTATGATTTGATGCCGACGCAAAACTTTCAGTTGCTCCGTTCACACAGCAAGCCCTTTCTGTACCAATTTCAAGCGCAATTTATCGTGCTGGCCGATCATCATCAAGGCTCGACCATTCCGGTGCCGGATCCCATTGATCCGCTCCTCGGAGGCAGCACCACCATTCCCGGCCTGACGATTACGACAACCACCACCCCGGCTCCGCGATCCCCCGCGCAAGCGCCGAGTGCGACAGCGCTCCCGCCTCCGGCCCGAAAAGTCGTCGTGCAAGCGGGGCAGACGCTCTGGGCGATTGCCAGTCAGCAATTGCAGACGACCAATAATACGGCCATTCAAAAGGCGGTGAACGCCATTGCTGCCGCCAATCATTTGGCGAATCCCAACAAAATTTATGTCGGTCAAGTCTTGATCATTCCGGCCATTCTCTAACGCGAGGAGGAATGCGCATGTTAGCGCGCCCGACACCCCAACAGGCATTTGCTCATCGCTATGCCGTGATCGCCCAATATTTCGCCCAGCATCCCGTCTGGTATCAATGGGCGCAGACCGGATCGGCATTGTGGGCCGCGGCGCCGACCTTGGATGCACCCGGTCTGCTCTTAGCGGAGCAAATTACGCGCCGCGCGGCGTGGGTCTTAGATGGCCTGTTAGCGAATGCTCCAGCCGATGTGGGGATCTGGTTGGCGATTGGCCCTGCCGTGACGGCCGCCTGGGAAACGTGGCAACAGATTGCCTTGCAACCGGTCCCGGCCATGCCGACGCAGACTCTGCGTTTTGAACCGGCCGCGGATGCGGCCTTGCAGACCCTGTTGATGTGGGATCCCATTCGGGGCCACCGGACGCCGCCCAGTCCCGAAAATGCTCTGATCGCGCTATTGCAAGGCACGACCGTGGTGGCCTCACAAGCCGGGGGGACAGCTCATCCCCAAATTCTGTGGCATACGCTGACCGATCAGGATACGTTGCTCGGGTTGGCGACCCGTTATCTACACAATCCCGAAGCGTGGCCGCAAATTCGCCAACTCAATGCACTGCACGCCCCCTACATTTCTCCCCGTCTGTGGGATGTCTATGGGCCACCCATTGTGGATTTCGCGTTAGCCCCCACGGTCGATCTCACGGGCGCGCTCATGACGGCTCCAGAAATCCCGGCTCAGAGTACCACGATTGTGCTGCCTGGCGTCCCGGCCCCTTTGTGTGCACCCGGTAGCGTGATTGTGTTGGAACAATGGATCGCCACCGGACGGCAGCAAGAAGCCCATCCCGTGATCGCCTATGATGCCGCCACCTTTACCGCCACGATAGGGAGCCCGACGCAAGCGGCTTATGGAGCCGGAGCTTTCCTGAGTTTGAATTTCAATCCCGCCCTGCTCACGACGCAAGTGCTCATGCCCGGCCAAGGCATTCAAATTCCGCGCCTGGGCAGCCAACCGTTGACGGCGTTGCCGGATCCGCAAGATCCCTTTGGCACGGATTTGTATTTATCCCCAGCAGGCGATTTGCGCTGGACGGCTACCGGGGATGTGCAAATCGCCACCGGGATTCTGAATCTCCAAGGGGCATTGAGTCGACGCTTGGCAGCTTATTTGGGCACGTTGCCCTTGCATCCATTCACCTATGGTAGCGGCTTGCCGAGTCTCCTGGGGCGCCCGATGTTACATCCCCATGTGGTGCGGGGCTATGTGCGCATGGCGCTGTTGCCCGATCCCCGCGTAGCCGCCGTCAATCCGGTCACCGTGATGCAGGACGGTACGATCTGGCGGATTACGGCCACGGTGCAAATTCATGGGTTGCCCGAACCCGTGACGGTGGCGGCTAATCTCGCACAGGAGGCGGCATAAAGCATGAGCAGCGCGTTTACTCCCTGGACCGCGACACAACAAGCCCAAAAACTGATCGCGTTGATTCAGGCCACTAATAGCGGCCTGACCGACTTTACCGTGGGATCGGTGATCCGTTCGGCCATCGTCGAACCCGATGCCATCACCGCCCAAGATTTGGGGCAGCAAATTGTCGCGGCCATCAACCAAAATATTGAGGCCACCCTGCAAAAAGCCCTCTCCATTATTCCTGAACCCGCCCGAGCCGCTTATGGCGTCGTGCAATGGACCGTCTCCACCGCTCCCAGTGCCAATGTCACGGTGCCGAACGGTTTTACGGTGGCGGTGCCCGGCAGTACCCTCCAGTATATTTTGGGGGCGAGCACGGTCTGGACCGCCGGATCGACGACATTGAGTGCCGTCGTCACCTGTACGGTGCCGGGTGCCGTGGGCAATGTGCCCGCCAATAGTATCACGCAAATCGTTTCGACCGTCCCGAGCGGCCTCACCGGACTGACCGTCACGAATCCCCAAGATTTCACCACCGGGGCCGATGCGCAAACCGATTTAGATGCCACAGCGTTAGTCCCCTCGTATATGGCGCGTCTCAAAGCCGCCACGAAGGATGCGATTGCGGCCAAAGCCTTGCAAGGCGTCGTGACGGATGCCTCCGGCTACGTCACCGAAGCGGTAGGAGCCGCCGTCAGTGCCACGGGCGGCTATGTGCCGACACCGACAGTCAGCCCGGCGGTGACCGCCAGCAGCCCCAGCACCGCCACCGCATTGGCGGCAGGGACCTACCTGGTCGGCTATACCTGGCTGACCCCGGACGGCGAAACCCCCCTCTCACCCACGGCCTCGATCACGATTACAGCAGGCCAAGCGATCACCGTGGAACCATTGACGTTGCCCAATGTCACGCTGAATACGCCGAATGCCACCGGGATCACTATCTATCTCTCCACGGCAGCGGGAGGAACCACGCTGGCCTCTGTCGCCACCAACAGCCCCAGTGGGACCGTGGTGACGGACGCCATCACACTCAGTGCGCTCCCGGCATCGGGGGCAGCACTCCCGCCGACGATCAATACGGCCTTTGCCGTAACCGCCGGGTTTGCCACCTGCTGGGTAGCGAATGATATACAGACGCCGCCGTCATCGGATTTGCTAGCTTCCGCACAGCAATGGGTGACAGGCTTTGTGGATGCCCAAGGCCAACCGCATCCGGGGGCGAAGGCGGCGGGGATTACCACCACCGTCGTTCCGGTCTTTTTGGCGACCCAAGATGTCACGGCTACGATTTTACCATTGCCCGGATATAGTCTCAGTATGATTCAAGACAATATTGAGCTGGCGATTCAAGCGGTCTTTAGCCTGCTTGACATCGGCCAAGGCATTACGTACAACAATCTGATTTTCGCCATCGGGAAAGTGCCCGGTGTGGCGGATGTCTTAGTGACTACCCCGGCGGCGAATGTCGCCGGGATTCTCGGCACTTTATGGCTGTTGGGGGCCGTGACCTTGAGCCTCATGGCTTAAGACAAGGAACCGTGACGATGAGCCAAATGAGTTAGGAGGCGCATCATGAGTGTCATTCAACTAACGGGGTCGATGCCCGTCTCCAGCACCAACGCGCAACTCGCGCTGACCATTCCGCTGGCATATCCCACGAGTCCCGTCCCCACGGCCAATTATGCAACCGTGACCCTGACCAACTCGACCGCCGACACCGTGACGCAAATCGCGTTTCGTACGACGGCAATAGCGAACAATATTGCGGTGCCGTTGGTGACGAGCGCCGCCGTGGCACTGGATCCCGGCGACAGCACCACCGTGACCTTGACCCTGGCCTCGGGGTTAGCAGCCAGTCCGACCGTGATCGTCACATTTGCCGCGCCGCCGACGAGCGGCACGTTAGCGGTGGTCGTGGCCCTCAGTGATCTCACCAATGGCGAACCGACCTGGTATGACGACCAAATCACCGTGGGCACCACCGCCGTCGCGTTACCGGCGCAGGCCGGAACCGATTGGTTGCTCACCAACGATGCCACGAATCCGGCAGGTACCACGATCTGGATTGGGGACAGCACCGGGCAACATACGCCGATTCCTCGGGGATCCGCGCTGGCCGTGTCTATCCCACAGTTAAGCGTGGTCTATGCACGCGGATCACAAGCGGGGTTGCTCCTCGACATCTTAGGAGGTGCATAAGCCATGGCACTCTCTCTGATGCCCTCGACCGATCCCACGATTATCGCCGCCAATCTCAACCTCGCACCCAATGCGCAACGGGACTATAACGCCAGTGGGCTTAACACCGCCTTTACGGGATCCATCGCGGCGGGGAGTACGACGCTGACGCTCAACGCGCCGTGGGATGGGGCCATCGGGCAAGGCGTCTTTGTGCAACATGCCGGATCGCCGTGTGCCAATAGTGTCCCGGCGAGTGTGAGCGTCAGTGTCACAGGTACTCCGGGCACGGCATCGCGCACTTATGCCGCGATTGCATTGGACGACGCAGGAGCTTACACCGGATCAACGGCCTATGTCACCGTGACTAACGCGCCAGATACCTTGGATACGAATAATTATGTGGTCGTGACCGTGACCTTAGGATCTGGCGAAACCAACACTCCGGTGGCTCTTTATGGTGGAGTCACCGGGCAGCCTTTACAGTATCTCACCCCATTGCAAGAAAACTGGTACGGTTATCAGTGGGAAGATAACGGATTGCCATACGATCCAGTCCCGTCCTATCTGCCGACCACTCTTCCGGCGTCCGGTGGACTCTCGGCGGGACAGAGCGGATGGTTCGCCTCGACGGTCACAGCGATAACTGATTCCACGATCACCTTAGCGGATGCGGCTATTACTGGGGTGAGCGAAGATTTTGTCGCGCATGATGACACGGATGCCTTAAATGCCTTGATGCAGGGTGTTCCCCAGGGTGGTATCGTGTATATCCCGCCAGGCACTTACAATCTGCACGCCGATGTTAAGATCACCACGGATCACGTCACGGTGCAAGGGCAACGCTATGTCAGTATCCTCTCGCCATTGCCGGGCACAGAAGTTAACGCACTCAATGTCTATGAAGCGACGGGAATCGTCGTCGATTCTCTGTACGTCGCAGGCAACAACCGCAATATGATGCCGGTGGCCACCACCCGGTATCAAGTGGACGGGGGCTTCGTGGCATTTGGAGCGACTGATCTTACGATCCAACATTGTGATGTGAATCAGACAATGTTGGGCGGTATCCAACTCCATGCTTCTACAGGCGTCCGTCTTCTGGATTGTCACGCCACGCAGTGTTGGGACAACGGAATTTTTGGGCGTCCTGGCAATGATCAAGTCGATGTGATTGGCTGCTCGGCGAGCGGCGGCAAATTTAGTGGCATTGCCTTTATTCGGTGTACGAACGTGAACGTGAGCGGCTCGCGGGGATTCAATAACGGCCCGCATTATCGGAGCGGTGAAGGAGCGGGACTCGACTTTGAGGGCTGCCAATACTCCAGTTTTGTGGGGTGCGAGGCATTTGGTAATGGTGTGATAGGCATTAATCTTCGCTATACCGGCGAAGGGGGCAGTACGATTCAAAACTGCACCGATATTGTCGTGGCGAACAACATCGTGCGGAATAACGCGCCGAACACCGCGCCGAATGGTCAATTCATGGGGACGGACGGAATTTTGGCGGAGCAATCGGATCGGATCGTCATTGCGAACAATTATGTGGCCGATGCGTCCACGGGAATTTCGGTAGGGCAAACGGCGGCGGTTACGATCACGGACAATCAAGTGACCAACAACCAAGGTGACGGGGTGGAGTTTTATTCTAACGCTGTCAGTGGCATTGCCAAAATCAGCGGCAACCAGATCTGGAATAACACGGGTGATGGGATCAATCTCATTCAGGCGTTTAATCACATTCAAGTGAGTGACAACAAAATTTTTAGTAATGGGCTGGGAGGATCTGCTGAGGGGGTCAATGTCGGTTCCGGCAATGGGCATCAAATTATCGGCAACACGATTTACGATAACACCGACAATGGTGTGCTAGTTAATGGGGGTGTCAGTGACACGCTCATCAAGGGCAACGTCTTTGGCAACACCGCGAACGGCACGCAAGGACGAGCGCTCTATGAGGTGAGTTCGGCGACGAATACAGCATTGGTCGACAATGTGATCGCGGGACAAAAAGGGGTGCCATACGCCATCCAAGGGACTGGATCCTACGCCACGCACAACATCGGGGCACCCCCAATGGGGTGGATCGGGACGGCTCCGACGCTCCCGAGTGGGACCGGATCGAGCAACGCCGTCACGAACACCCAACCGATGACCGTTCGCGTGTACCTGACAGGGCAAAGCGGGACGCATGTGGTCGACCCGAATGGGGTGGATGTGGCCCTCCCACATGATCCGTCCGAGGTGACGCTGGATCCGAACGCGAAGATTTACTTTGCTGCTACTGTGCCGACCAGTTGGCAGTGGTATCGAGCCTAGAAGGGGGATCCCATGGAGAGACAAGATGGACACACCTGGCGCGATTGGCGCGATCATTGGCTCCCCCGGTATCTAACGCCCGACGCCCAGCACGTGACGGCGTTGACGCTGACGCCGCCCAGCGCGTCGCCGGGGCTTTTGCGGATTCGGGATCAAACCCTGATCCTGCCTGAGGCGGGGGTCTTCGATCTCACCCAATATACCCTCGGATCGCTGGCCACCGCGATCACGGCGACGGGCTGGACGGCCACCTTAAATCCGGCTCTCCCGGCGACTCTTCCGGCGTCTCGACTGGTGGATACCGGGGAAACGGCAGCAAGTCCCACGGCGTTACAAGACGCCCGCCAATTTCCCACTGTCGTGATGGCGACGAGTGCCATCTATACGCTCCTGCGCCCGTTGGCGCAACAATGGGAAAACCGATGGCATGATATCGTCTTGCTGACCTTGAGCGAACTGGAAGGGCCGTGGCTGGACGCTTTGGGCACGTATCTGCAAATCCCCCGTATTGGCGGGGAGCCAGATAGTCTCTATAGTATGCGGCTGTATGGCATGGCGGTCATTACATCGCCCAATGGCCTCAGTATGGAAACCTTGTTTGCGGCCTTGGGCTATGCCGTCAGCATCGTGGATAGCGGTCCTGCCGAATGCACGGTGACGCTCCAATGGCCGCTGCATCCCCCCACGGGCTTTGTGTATACGATTGAAGAGATTGCCGGGATGCTGGATCATTTGAAGGCGGTCGGGGTGCTCATGATTATTCTATTTGCCTCGCAGCTGACCGACACGCTGACGCTGGGATCGGAGATTCTCACCCCCTTGACTTATCAGGTGACGGCTATCAACTGGGGGGGCACGCTGGCGGATGGAACCGGGGCGATAGCGGGATTCCCGTGGAATGAAACGATTTGGCGGTGACACGATGGATTGGACGTATAGCGAAACGGTTTTACGCGATCAATTGTTGAGACACAGCTAAAGCTGTGGGATTCCGCGCAGCTACAATCTATGATTTAAAAAGGAGCAATCCTCAATGGCTCAACTCTATGTGAATGCGGCATTAACCGCTCTCGGTCCGTCGGATACCTACTATCTGGCGGGGGTGGAAGATGCCAATGGCCATGTGGCCGTCGGCTATACCGAATTTGTACAACTGCCCAGCGGTCTGCTATTGGTCAAGCGGACCGACACGGGCGGTATTCCACTCTCGGTCACCCGCGTGACCAGCACGCTGACGACCACGGCTCTCGCCGCGAGTGCTCCCTATACGCAAGACTGGCAAGACGCCCAAGCCTTGGCCGTTACGTATGTCGCGGGCAGTGTGACCGCTGACCAAGCGGGGTCGTTGGTCGTCAACTTTTCGGATGACGGGGCGACTGTCGCGAAAACCACAACGCTGCTGCCCTTCGTGCCCACTGCGGCAGGCACAGCGAATGCCCAAGCGATTCCCTATCCCGTGCAGATTCCCACACGCTATTTTCAGTTTGTGTATACGAATGGAAGCGTAGCGCAGGGCACATTTGCGCTGTATCAAACACCCCTAAGTGATTGGAGCCCCCGCGATGTGGGGCTCACGGGCAGTTTAGTACCGCAAACCCTATCTCCTACTCCTGCGCCTCTTGCAGCCTCCGCAACATACACATCGGATACGTTATCTCTCGGCGCGTTCGACAAAATTGTCGGGTCGGTGTACGCGGACCAAACCGGGGTACTGGATATCAACCAAAGCTACAACGGCACAGATTGGGACGTGCAGTCCTCGATCACGGTGAATGCCAGCACACCGAACGGGTTTAATATTGCGGTGGTCGCGCCGTATCAGCAACTGGTGTATACCAATGGTCCCACGGCGCAGACGACATTTCGCTTGAACGTAGGAGGGAAAACCCTATGAGTATCGCGGAGGGTTTAGGAGGAATTTTTGAGGACCCTAGTCTCTTGAGCCGGGCGAATACTTGGGCACAACCCCAAAATTTTCCTCAACAGATGACGCTTATTAACGGAGCATATATCGGGCACTCTTTTAGTGGTAATGGTGTATGGATTAATTTACCGGCGAATAATGACTCCGGGATAGGGACGGGTGGTAATGGTGGTAATCCATGGATAGTCGGGATAGGAACAGACGGGAACTTTGTGTCCAATGCGAATGTTGGAGATGTCGTAATACGCAACACTGCCGGTCGCGTTTTAATCGGCCCTGGAGTTGTCGGAGGCGAGGGCGGGACTGGATTCGGCTATCAATTAGGAGTTAGCGCAGTAGCCTCTGCCCCCACCCTAGTATCGGGCACAATCTACCAAAACACAACCTACAGCTACCAAACCATTGACATCCCCTGCTATGCGACTACAGCCGGGACAGCAGGGACGGTCGCCGTTGCATACGGGACATCCAGCACTCCCAGCACGATTTACACGAAATATGTCTCTGGTTCCACCAGCAGCACTGCGCAAGCTGTGATTCATCTGAGAATTCCACCTCAGTGGTATTACGAAGTGACGGTTTCGGGCGTGACATTAGGAACGCCCACCATGATACAAGAATAGGAGGGAAGTAATGTGACGCTACAACATGTGGTACTACTCAATCCACAGACACTCCGTCTCACCGTCGACTTCTCAGGCACTCCGCACCATTTTGATGTGCCATTGAGCCAATTCGCCACGATGAGCGCCACCGATTTTCCCACGTGGGCACAGAAGAATCTTGTGCCTCCGACACCGCCGATCCTTCCTGCCTGGTTGAAAGCCCTGGAGGGGACAGAGTTATAGGGCTAATGGGCGCGTGACGACTCCCCACGGCTAAAGCCGGGGGCTTCTCGGTTCATTTCGGTGGCGTGTTCTCCATCCGATCCCCGAAGGCTCCGTCCGAGCCCCAAAAAGCGTATGTTAGCTCGCCAAAGCCCGTTGCAGGATGTTATGCGCCGCATTGAGATCGCGGTCATGCCAGACCCTACAGTGCGGGCATTGCCAGGTGCGGTCCACCAGTGTTAAATCCGTCTTGCGGTACGTACAGTGTGGCGTCGAACAATCTTGACTCGTGAAGCGGGGATCTACCAGCACCACACGGCGACCGGCACTTTCAGCCTTGTACGTCGTGTATTGTACGAGTTGATGCCATCCCGCATCCGCGATGCTCTTGGCCACATGATGATTTTTCAAGAGCCCTTGAGCATTCAAATCCTCCAAAGCAATGAGGTCATAGGCATTGACGAGGCGTCGGGAAATCTTATGGGCGATGTCTCGCCGTTGGTTCGCCACATGCTCATGGGCTTTCGCGAGACGACGGATGGCTTTCTTGCGCCGCCGACTGCCCTTCTTCTTCCGGGACACAGCGCGTTGCAATCGTTTCAGCTTGCGCTCAGCCTTCCGTAGCGACTGCGGATGGTCAAAGCACTCCCCATCTGACGTGACGAGGAGGTGCTTAATCCCGAGATCGCCGCCCATCATGGCCTGGGACGAGGGCAAAGGGACGGCCTCCACCTCGCAGGAAAACACGGCATAGTAGTGGCCGTTCTTGGCGACGATGGTACACGTTTTGATCGTCCCTTCGAGGGGACGATGCAGTTTAATCTTCACATCCCCAATCTTTGAGAGATGCAACAGTCGCTGATCGCGGATTTGGTAACCGCCTTGCGGATAGGTAAAGGAATGATAGCGCCCGAAGGACTTAAAGCGGGGATAGCCGGGTTTCTCCCCGGTTTTGACGCGGCGAAAGAACGCCTGAAACGCTTTGTCGAGCCGCTTGGCGACATCTTGCAGCACTTGCGAATGGACGGAGTTAAGCGCAGGAATCGCATCCTTCCGCGTCGGAAAAGTGTTTGCTTGCGCCACGTAGGACAGGGTTTTGCCGGACTTCTCATAGGCTTCCTTGCGTTCGGCGAGCAAGCGATTGTAAAGCAGACGGCAATGTTCTAAGGTCTCGTCGATGAGTTGTTGCTGTCTCTTATTGGGGTACAGACGGTATTTGAACGATTGGCGCATGGTTAATGTCCTTTCTGATCTTCGATATAGCGCTTAACCACATCGAGGTGCACCGCGCCCACCGTCGCCACAAAATACGAATTGGTCCACAAAGACGGCAAGCGGCGCTTCAGGATCGGAAATTCCTGGCGGAGAACATGGGAGGTATAGCCTTTCAACTGCTTGATCACCCGATGAATCCCAAACTGCGGATCGCACTGAATGAGGAGATGGACGTGATCCGGCATGACTTCCATTTCCACGATGTCGGTCCGGAGTTCACGGGCTTTGCTGTTCAGCAATTCCTTTAGCCGCGCATCAACCCCGTTGACCAGCACCTTCCGGCGATATTTAGGGCAGAACATGACATGGTATTTGCAGTCAAACGTGATATTGTGATTGCTTTCCATCATGCGACCCATGTAACTTCACCTATTAAATGATACCACCAATGGATAGATTGTACCAGGCAATCTACTGCGCGCTGGCATTACCCGGAGGGGGACCGATTGGGGTCTCCCCTCATCGAGAGGGAAGACCCCAGCGGCTTTCATCCCCATAGGTAAACCAAGGGGTTTTTCGCCGCTATTTTATAAGAGTCACAAGAAACGGAGGAACAAATGACCGCGCATTTAGCTTTACGGGGGACGTTACAGATTGGCGGCCAGGTCACGATCTGCACGCAGGATCTCGCCGGGCATGTGCTCCATACAATCACAGTCCCCAACCAAATCACCTATCACACGGCGAATGCCTTGGCGGCGTGGCTGACAGGCACGATCAACCGCGGCCCGCAAGCCCTCCATGGGCCGAGTGCGATGGAACTCGGCACCGGCAGCGGGACGCCCAGCGCCAGCGATACCGCCCTCTTTGCCGGGGTATCGGCCACCTATCAGCCCTGCACGGAGTTAACGACAGTATCCGGCACGCCCGACAGTCCACAATGGACGGCGGTCTGGGGCGGACCGAGCGCCGGGAATATTGCGGGCACGTACACGGAAATCGGCTTGTTCGATCCCAATGGGGCGTTGTTTGCTCATCTCGCGGGGCTGACGATTCAAGTCACCACGACGACGACCACCGCCATCCAATGGCAATGGGCGATCACGGTGGAGTAATGCCTGACAGGAGGCGAAGTATTTGAGCACGGATTTATATCCTTTGAGTCCCAGCACCCCGGCCACGGCGGTCGATTTCAACCAGATCATTGCGGCCTTGACGGGTACCAATGATATTGCCGCGCTGACCTGTTATCAGCCCCTGGCGAATGCCGGGGCATTGACGGCGGCAGTCGGCAGCGGCACGGGCAATTTGGATGGCGTCTATTCCTGGGTCGTCGTGTGGCGGACGGGCTGGATCGACGGACGCGGCCAACCGCATTATAGCGGCAATCAGACGGCGGCGGGGACGCCCTCCAATGCCGTGTCGGCCACCAACAATCCCGTCGATTTGACGGCGATTCCGATTGGCCCCGCCGGGGTGATTGCCCGCGATCTCTACCGGACGAAAGCAGGCGGCAGCACATATTATTTTTTGGTGACACTGGCCGATAATGTGGTCACCGAATACACGGATAATACTGCCGATGCTGACTTGGGCAGTGCCACCGCGCCGACCGTGAATACCACGGGGACGATTCCGCAATTGCCGGTTTATCCGAGTGTGCCGGGATTTAGCGCCGTCGCTGGTACAATCATTGCCGTGACCGTAGCGAGTGGCACAACTGTTTTGTATCGCAGCGATGGATCAGGCTGGTTGCCGGTGCCCGATTTGGATGTCGCCAACACGTGGACGGCGGTCCAAACGCTGGACAGCGCGGTGCTTGCGGGCACGACCACGAACAGCGGCACCATCAGCGGGGGGGATCTCACACCTTCGACCGTCACCGCCTCCACTACCGTTTATGTGAAAAACAGCGATAGTGGGATCACGCCAGGTACGACGGCAGGCACATACTTAGGAATTGGGGATGTATCGAATCTCTTTGTTAAAGGCTACGGTTTTGTACCAGCTATAAATGCTTCAGGCTTGGTGCTCATAGGCTCGGTGGGAACGAGTACGTTGAATTTTGATGGATCCTTAAGCAATTCCGGATCAACTTACGGATCATGGAAAGCCCTTGCGTCCACGGGGGCAAACGCTCTGCAATTGGCTCCTGCTGGCAGTGTCACCACCCAGCACAACACCCTCGACAATGGGTCGGGGGACGCCAGCATCGCGGGACAACAAACCGTGCAAGATTTGGCGGTATCGGGCATTACGGGCGCAACGACGGCCTCTCGCTATGTGGGGGGAACGAGTGGGGGGGCACCCACGACTGGCACCTTTGCCGTTAACGATTACGTTGTGGATAGCGCGAGTCAAACCCTGTGGCTTTGTACCGCGGGGGGATCCCCTGGAACATGGGTGAAAGCTTCCCCCTCCCCCGCGACCGATACCACAGCGGGCATTGTGGAAATCCCTCAAACGCCGAGTGGGACTCCGGTCTCTACGGTGATTATGGCACGCCCGGCAGAAATCGAACTCACAACCACGAGCGCGACGACGATTTTTACCGAGACTCCGGCGAATACGGGGATGTTTGTGGTCTACCTCTATGCGCGGGTGGTGACGGCTACCACGACCGTGACAGCTACGCTCACCTATACTTCCACGAGTGGGGCGCAGACATATACGATCTGGAATGCCCAAAACCTCCCCGTCGGTGATAACAGCGCGGTGCCGTTCTTTTTCCAAAATGTCGGAGGCGACGCGATTGAACTTTCTTGCACAGCGGGAACAGCGAATCAAGTGTACATTGATGCACGATTGGTGGCGATGTAAATGGGCGTCCTCTGTCAACGACCCCGCCCTAAAGGACGGAGCTTGCAGGTACCTGCTCAGGAGCAGGCCCCGCGTCCGGCCGGTTGACAGCGGCCCTACGGGCAATGTTGCCCGCAGCGATGGTGTCGGCAGGCCCAGCAAAGCCACACCCGATACACCGAAAGGAGGCTTGGTTCGGACGATTGCGCTTATCGATCAATCCACAGTGAGGACAGGTGCGCGAAGTATTGCGCGGATCGACCAAGACGACCGGGACTCCCGCCAACTTGGCCTTGTATTCGATAAAGGTCCGCAATTGGGCGAAGGCCCAACTATGGTGGCGACGCCGCTGTGGCCGCCGAACCGTGATCCGGTCGCGGATTCCTTGGAGATCTTCCAGGGCGATCCCGCGCCTCGTGTCTTGGGCATGCGTCACCACCTGTTTGGCAATGCGGTGGTTCTCATTCGTGGCAAAGCGTTGTTCCTTGCGACGGCGTTTCTTCAGCAGGCGTTTAGCCGATTTCGTGCCCTTCTTTTGCAACCGTTGGCGCAGTTTGGCATGACGCTTCCGCAGACCATTGATTTGGCCACCAGAGTAAGTCGTGCTGTCCGAGTCGGCGGCAACGTTGACGATCCCGAGATCCACACCCAACCAGTCATCCGGTTGCAACGGCGGGGGTTCGGGGACATCGACCACGACGGCGAGATAGAAAGTACCATCCCGATAGATGAGGTCCGCTTGTCCGCGCACGCGCCGCAAGCGTTGGGCTTGATACGCCCCCATCGTCACCGGCACCAGTATGCGGCCTTGCAAGGTCAGAATCGATACGCGATCCACGCCTTTCCACGACAGCAGGCGATCATCGTACACGATGGCTCCATGCGGGCGAAAGGTCGGTTGAATCGATTTGTCCCGTTTATACACTTCGACGACTTTGCCGATGGCGCGGACCGCCATTTGCGCCGACAAGCCAAAGCGTGCGCGGATGTCGCGATACAGCAAATGGTGCAATTTGACCTGACTGGCGGTGCGTTCCCGAAAAGCGGTCTCCGCAATCGCGTTGCACGCCGCATTAAACCGCTCCATCGTTTGCAGAAGCGACGCGGCTTGATCGGGATTTGGTTGGAGTTTGACGGTCAATGTCAGTTGCATAATTCTAGTATGGACGAATGGCGTCCATATGTCAAGACGAAAGGAGGACACGGCGCTCCTCGCCGCCCTGAAGGACGGGGTTTCCACGCCGTAACTATTTGATGACGGTCTCAACTTCATCGTATTCGCAATACATTAACGGATTGCTGGTTAATTCATCCTCCTTATCTGGCGGAACGCCATTGCTGACGGACAGTACGCATCTCATTAATTTTGGAGCATTGAATGATAGTTCCCAATTTCTTCAAGGCTCTCTCGCTTGCGTAGCTATCTATTCCACGGCGCTGCCTCCTTCTCGTGTATTAGCGCATTATCGAGCCGCCGTACACGAAGGAGCGGCACATCCCACTATGCCGATACAGGTTGCGGCCACGACGACGATTTAAGGGGGGGGGCATCACAGTGGCGAATTTAATTCTTCCTGGGTCTGCTACGCCTGCGCAGGTGTTATCGGGATACACGGCCTCAGCGGGACCATATTACGATACGGCAGGCACGATGCCGAATAACGGGGCGGTCGTAGTTAAAGAATCTCAAGCTGGTCGGTATAAGCAACCCAGTGGGTATTACAGTGCGTTGGAGTTTGAGATTATTGGGTGGATCGCAGAAGCCGCCGACCTCATAGGGCGGGAGGAGGTAGCGGCGGCCTACGACAGTAGCGCAAATCTCACTTTCGCTATCGATGGGGGGAACACGAACAACCTCACGACAAACAATGCGTATTCGCACACAAGCAATGCGTGGACCGCAGAAGCCGCCGATCTCAAAGCGCGGGAGTATTTAGCGGCGGCCTACGACAGTAGCGCAAATCTCACTTTCGCTATCGATGGGTACGGGGGCACGCACAACTTCACGACAAACAATGCGTATTCGCACACAAGCAATGCGTGGACCGCAGAAGCTCCTGATCTCATAGCGCGGGGGGAGTTAGCGGCGGCCTACGACAGTAGCGCAAATCTCACTTTCGCTATCGATGGGTACGGGGGCACGAACAACTTCACGACAAACAATGCGTATTCGCACACAAGCAATGCGTGGACCGCAGAAGCCGCCGATATCAGAAAGCGGTATGGGTTAGCGGCGGCCTACGACAGTAGCGCAAATCTCACTTTCGCTATCGATGGGGA
>JAJZAN010000208.1 GCA_021799435.1 Bacillota bacterium
ATGTTGAAACTTTGCCCGAGGCTGATGGTGATGGGCGTGTCCGGCGGGAGGGGGGATCCGTAACTTTGCTCCCGCCAGTGCATCCAAATGCCCTGATCGGCATCGGTCAAGGTCAGGACCCGGGGTGGATAGGAGGGGAAGAGCAACACATAAGAATCGTAGCAAGAGCCGAAGGTCGACGGGTTGGGCAAGCTCCAGGTGCTGGTAACGGTGGCGAGGCCGCCCGTGCTGAATTGACGGATCCACACGCTGCCTCCAGGAGGCTCCATGAACCCATCGACTGGTCCGACCTGAGGGGTCAACACCACGCAGCAATCACTGACTTGTGGTAAAATCTCCGACGCTGTCGGCCATGCGATACCCAAGGGAGTGGGCGCCGCATGGGGATTGCGTAGGCCCAGATGGTAGAAAGTGACCGGTCCTACCACCCCATCTACGCTAATTCCGGATGCCGTCTGGAATGCCCGCACGGAAGCCAGTGTCGCTGAATCATAGTAGCCCGTGATTCGGCCAGTGTAGTAGCCTAAGGCCTTCAACAGGACCTGCAGGAAGACGACGTCAAAGCCATTGCGACCAGTTTCGATAGCGCGGCCGCCCGCAAAGGTGTAAAGCCAAGTCGCGTCATAAGTGCCGTACCCGACAATGCTGTTATCGGGAAATCCGGTATCGCCGTTGGCTTCGGCGTCGTGTTTGAATGCCAGCACGGCCGCGGCTGTGGCACTGTCGAAGGTGCCGCTCGCGGGCTTTCCAATCATGGAACTGTAGCGGAATAAGTTGAGCCGATTTTGCAAGATGGTGACATCACCGCCGGCCATGCCGGTTTCCAACTGGCGGCTGCCATAGACTGGCCCGCCGTAGGTGACGTGGGAACCCACGCCTTGCCCATACACGAAAAAGGTGTTCGGCCCCAAGATGCCATCAACAGATAGGCCGAAGTAGGACTGAATGTTCCGCACAGCCTGTTGGGTGGCGGATCCATACTTGCCGTCAATCTTGATGGGAGAGCCCATCGGGCCCAGCGGCGGGTTCATGGTCTTCAACATCAAGTTGTAGACCGCCTGGGCAATCGCTACATCCGTACCCGAGTCCCCTACGGACAGCTGCCGGCTGCCAAAGGGAACATAGGGCGCATACGTATCGTCAAACAATGCCACGCTTCTTTCCTCCTCTGGAAGTTTGTTCCAGGGTATGCGAGGAATGCCCCATAGGTGACACAGCTCCTCGGCCGTGGGTCGCGGGAAGGGGCGGGAGCGAACCCGTCAGGGGCAGAGCTCATGTCTGGCGCCGGACTGCGACGTTCACTCGGCAGCCGAGCGGCTCACACCGGCGACGCATCGCTGTGTTCGCGACGCAGCCATCCCGCCACCAAACGCTCCACTAAAAAGGCGCTCATCAAGAGCACGGTAATCATCCCGATCACCCCGGGCCAACCATAGACACTCCAAAACAGCCCGCCCACGGCACCCGCAATGCTGGAGCCTGCGTAATAGAACAGCAGATAGAACGAAGACGCTTGCGCCTTGAAGGCCGGCGCCAACTGTCCCACCCACCCACTGGCGACCGAATGAGCGCCGAAGAAACCGAATGTAAAAATCGCGAGCCCCACAATCTTCAAGGCCACGGGAATAAAGAGCGTCATGAGACACCCCGCGAGAGCAATAGATATGGCCAGGCGCATAGCTTGGGACCGCCCCATGGAATCAGACAACCGGCCCATCCAGGTGGAGCTCAACGTGCCGGTCAAATAGACGATGAAAATAAACCCGACCAGGGTCTGGCTGAAGTGATAGGGAGATCCCATCAAAAGATACGTGACATAGTTATACATGGTCACAAACCCGCCCATCAGAAGAAACCCCAGGGCATACACGCCGATGAGGGGTTTGCGGTGAAACGCTTCTCCCAGCCGTTCAACCACCTCCCGGACCCCGATGAGTTTCGGCGTGAAGTTTCGCGGCAAAGGCAAGGCCCGCCAGAACCATGCCGCCAGGCCTAAACTAATCACACCGAGAACCAACACGGCGATGCGCCAGGAAAAGGCGTCTGACAGCGCGCCAATAATCATTCGCCCGGTCATGCCTCCGACCGACGTACCACTCACATACAAACCCATGGCGCGGCCTATTTCCTTGGGGTGAAACTCCTCATTGACGTAAGCCATGGCAATGGACGGGAAGCCCGCAATTGTAGCCCCCTGCGCCGCGCGCAACAACAGCAGCGCTGCGAAATTGGGAGACGCGGCCACAAATATGGACAGAAAGGCCGACGCCAGCAGCGAGGCGCTCATCAGACGCTTGCGTCCCCAACTGTCAGACAGGCCCGACACCCACAACATCGATACGGCCAACGCCGCCGTGGCCGCGGAAAGAGATAAGCTGGATACAGCCGGGGTCACATGAAAATATCGGGAGAGTTCGGGCATCAGAGGCTGCGTGGCATAAAGTTCGGCAAACGTCACGAACGCCCCGCCAAAGAGTGCCACCGTGGAGCGACGGTACTCGGCAGATCCTGGTTGGATGTAGCTCATGGTGCTGACTCCTTTGGCGACACGTTTGGCTCACTCGCACCCCGTCCGCATTTGCTGTTCCTACTATAAGCGACAACAGCCTCTTCACCCCACCGTTCATGTCCCTATTCCGCCATTCCGGTCGGGAATCCCTTAATGCCCAGAAGGTTCCGTCTCCGACCGCCTGTCCCTCTATAGTGTGGATGCCTCCACAAAGGAAATAATTGCCTTCCCCACGCAAGGTTGCTAAGGTTGTAGTAGAACAGTGCCGTGCGATACGAAAGGGGATTATGCAAATGGCTTCAAAGCTCTTGGTTGTCATCTCGACCGGCGAAAAGGAAAAGGCCCTGACCGGCTTGTTGTATACCACCAACGCCATACGCAACAAATGGTTGGACGACGTGCGGGTCTTCTTCTTCGGGCCATTCGAAAAGCTCTTGTCCGAGGATGCTGAGATCCAAGAATGGGCCAGCGAGTTGGCCAATCATCAGCAACCCATGGCATGCAAATTTATCTCCGACAATCACGGGATTTCGGAACAGTTGACCAGCCTGGGTGTCAATGTGGAGTACGTGGGTCAGCCCATCTCTGATGCTATTAAAGAGGGCTACGTTCCTATGGTGTTCTAAATCCTATTCCGTCTCAGCACACGCCAAGACGAGATGAGATACCCACAGGGCTTGCCCATTGCGCGGCAAGCCCTGTGAGTTTATCGCGTATGCCACGTGATTAGCGATCCCTTAACCGTTGTGTACCTGCTGGAAGAAATCTCCGCACCATTCCGCCACATCGTGCAAAATGCGCAACGACCCCCGATAATCCTCGACTTCCAAGGCATGATCGGCCTCTGGTACAACATGCAGCGCGACGTGCCCCAATTGAGATACGGAGGCGATGTTCTGGGACTCGAACAGGGGGTCTGCCGTGCCCACCACCACCATCGCATGCGGTGTGTCTTGCATCGTGCGAATGGCCGCCGGCAGAGGCGTGAGAAAGAGGTGATCACCCACCGGCCGAGTGGAGGCTAGTGACTGCTGAACGAGACTGGCCACAAAAGTTCCCAAACTTTTACTGACAAAAATGAGTTTTTCACCATCCCGGGCCGCCGCACCGATGGCCTGCATCGCTTCCTCGGCCAGGACCGGAAAGTCCTCGCGCCGCATATCGGCGCGATTCACTTGGAATCCATATTCCAGACTCAACACATCAAGCGGGCGGGCTAAGGCGGCAAGACGCGCGTAGTGCAGTAAAGGCGCATCCACCGGATACTGACTGCCCGGAAAAATCACCACTAGGCCGGAACTGCGCGGTTGTCGCTCGACCCGATGGGTTGTCGGCATGCCCCATTGGGATGGAATAGTTATCGTGGACTCTCGAATTGCCATATGCGCTCCTTTGCGTGTGCCTTAATACCAGCATATCATCCAGTCGAACGGCCATACGCCCGTTCTGATGGACTTATCCATTTCTGATCATTTCTGACCAAATTTGTCGCCACCTTCCTGCTTCATCATGCCACTGCTTTTTAGGGCTCGCGCCGGTCATCCACAGGTGGGCAC
>JAJZAN010000209.1 GCA_021799435.1 Bacillota bacterium
GCTGAAAGGGCAGGCCCAGCCACCACATCCACCAAGAGCCGTGCGTGGGTGGGTGGCTGGATTTCCGATTGGCTAACAGCACATGCGCGTGTTGCAGCTGATTGTTGAGGCGGACAATGGCCGCTTGATCCTGCCGGATGGTTATCGTGGCATTATGGACGGCCGCTAGATAGCCGGACAGGAAAGCCAGTCCGGCGAGGATGGCCAGCGCGCCCAGGGTTAAACTGCCCACGATGAACCACCTCACGATGTCGGGCCGGTGATGGGTGGGTGCTGATACGTTTGCCGGAATTCGGGCGGCTTTTGACATGCTCTGCGTCACCTCCAAAAAGCGAGAACCAGATCCTAGCGCAGGGCGCCGTGCATCATGTTACGGCGTCAGAGATTTTTTGGCCGTGTATCCAAACGGCCACGCGAAATTGCGCCCATAGGTGCGATCGAACAGCGGCTTAGCCGACGGGTCCTTGACCTTAAAGTATTGGTCATAGATGGCCCGGGCCACAAATCCCGAGTCTGCCCCCCAGTTGCCCGCTTTGACATACACCAAGATGATGATTTTGGGATGGGGCATGGGCCCATAGGTGAGAAAGACCGCGTTGTTTTGTTTGCCGTTGACCTGTGCCGTCCCGGTCTTAGATGCCAACGGGATGGGAAAGCCCGCCAGCGCCCCATAACCAGTGCCGCTGGTGCCGGTGTTGGCGATATCGCTGGACTGGGCGGACATCTCCATTCCCACGTGCACGGTATGCCAGATCGATGCGGGCAGATGAATCTTGCCTTGCACCACGGGCTTGAACGTTTTCACGACTTTGCCTTGTGGGGTGGTGATTTCCGAGACCAAGTGCGGCTGGTATAAGGTGCCGCCGTTGGCAATGGCCGAGTCAGCGCGGGCCAATGACACCATGGTAAAGTTGTCGAGGCCTTGCCCGATCACCGTGTTCAAGTTTTGCCCAGGAGTCCAGGGGGCGTGTTGGGTTTGCTCCAACAATTTGGGGGTCGGCAAAACGTTGGTGGTGGCATAGGGCAAGTCGATGCCGGTGGGCTTCTGCAGCATGAACTGCTTCATCCAGTGGTCCATGGTCTGGATCCCCATGTTGTAGCCCAACGTATAGAAGAAGGTGTCATCGGACAAACCGATGGCTTGCTCGATGTTGAGCCAGCCGAACGACAGGGGGTATTCCCAGCTGTGGAAGGTGGGAATTTTAGGGAAGTACCCTGGGTCAAAAATTCGCGTGGTGGCCGTCACCACGTGCGACGCCAGAGCCGCCACCGCCATGATGGGCTTAAAGGTTGAACCGGGCGGAAAAGGCCAGTTGATGGGGACGATGGCAAACGGATCGGTCGGCTCTTTGATGAGCTTGTCATAGTAGCTGGTGCGGCTCGGGCTGTTGGGCAAAAGCTTGTTGGGATTGTAAGTGGGCAAACTGGCGATGGCGAGTACATCGCCATTGTTGGGATTTAAAGCGATCACGCCCCCCTGGTTGGCCTGCGGGGCGTACGCCGTCAAGGCTGGATTGGCGTGGCGCATGGCATGCATCACATAGCCCAGCGCCTGATAAGCGGTGTTCTCGAGTCTCCAATTAATGGTCAAATGCACCGTGTCACCGGGAACGGGGACGGCATGACCGAATAATTTCACTAACTGTCCTTGACGGTTCACTTCGGCGTACTCCCCGCCGGATGTACCCGTTAGATACCGGTTGTACTCCTGTTCCAATCCATACACACCCACGTCGGTGGTCGGTGTTTGGGCATTTAAAAAGCCGAGAATGTTGCCCATCACGCTGCCAAACGGATAACTGCGAATGGCGGTGGGTTGAAGGCGCAGATTGGGGAGTTGGTTGATGTTTTCCTCGATTGCCGTCATTTGCTTGGGCGTCAGGCTGGGGTCGACTTCTATCGGGACGTAATTCGCTTGCGTCTTTAACTGTTGGTTTATCTGCCCCGCCATGACTTTAGGCGACATGCCCAGATAGCCTGCCAGCCGCCTCACTTCCGGCGTGGGCATAGTCTGCCCCTGGCTGAGATAGTACAAAGTCCAAGCTGGCCGCGAGGTAGCTACCGCGACCCCGTCGGCGGTCACAATCTTGCCGCGCGGAGCGGGAAGCGGAATCTTGCGAAACTGATCTGCGGAAGCCATGCTGCGGTACTCTGCACCGTGAACAATCTGCAGATCCCAAAAGCGCCAGGCTATCACCAAAAACGCTGCCGTGACAAACGACAGAAGAAATGCGGCCCGAAGGCCCCGACGTTCGGCCATCTCAAATCGCCTCCTGAAAAATTGCGGCGCTTCACGTCGTCCCTTAGTTAACGCATGGAAATGGGAGAAAATTACATGGCGTGCGTCGGTTGGTCGAACTTGGTTCGAAATTCATGGGCACAGAACGGCGAGATAGTGGCCGAGAGCGCGCGGCCTGGGCGGCATCCGCGCGGGTGTCTCCCCAATTCGACGACGGTCGACGCGGGTGGCTCAACCGCGGGGATATCTCAGGAATCCAATCAAATCGGAAAAATGCGACAAAACCGGAAGAACAATGGTAAGCTAAGGAAAAATTCAGCAATGTGTTTGGTTGTTGATACAAAGAGAGCGCATGACATGTGTGCCCCGCAAGGCTTCGAGGTCGAATCGGAAACGCACAATGTGAATGAATGTTTGGGCGGATTCGGCTTCGAGATCATGACTTGATGCAAGGGAGAGCATAGCTCAATGTCAAGAGGTGCCGAACTTTCTGCAAGTGAAGCGTTGGACCATGTGCTGGGTCTCAATTTCGAATCCATATTGACGTTGGACCATCAGGGCCAGGTGTCTCGGTGCAATGATTTAGCTCGCCGCGTATACGATCAGGGCACTGGCTGTCCGTTTCGAGAGCGGATTCATCCAGACGACTGGCATCTCGTTGAGACGCACCTGAAGGGGGAGGCCAGATTTCAAGTCACCGTGCGCATGGGACGACCAGGGGGCTGGATTTTGGGTCAATTGACGGCGGTTCCCTGTGCCGTTGAGGAGGCAGCCTGGATTGTGGCTTGGACGGACGTGACTTCGGCCACCCTGCAATCCCGCCATCACGCGGCGTTTATTCAGGCTGGAGAGCGCTTTGGATGGATGCCGTGGACCATGGAGAGAGAACGGGAAGAGGCTCGTCTCTCCTCGGGGGCCTATGAAATTCTGTTTGGCGAGCGAGTGGACAAACCTCAGCTCGTGCAGCTGTCAGATCTTCTGGCGGTGCTGCATCCGTTTGAAGATGGTGAGGCGATTGTGGCGCCTATGCGGGCTGCGTATCGGAGCGGAGAAAGTTTTCACATGCAGTACTCTGTGGTGCATCCCAATGGCCAGGTGCGATGGGTGCAGTCTTTGGGTGTGGCCACCCGCGATTTAGATGATGTGGTGCATTTCGACGGGGTCCTGCGCGATTCCACCGCAGATCATCACCGGGCCGTGGCGGCGACTCACGCCCAGCACACCGAGTCGGTACGGCTTATGGCCGGGGGACTGGCGCACGATTTAAACAATCAATTGCAGGTGATTATGGCCCACCTCTCATTGCTGCAAGAACATGTGTCCGCGTTGGATTCCGACCGATTGGCTCAAGCGATGGACTCGTTGGAGTGGGCGGATGGGGCCGTGGAGCGTGCCCGCGAATTGGCGGGGAAACTGTTGATCTTCTCCCGCTCGGCACCGCCCTCGCTGGAGCCGGTGGGCATTGCGGACATTATTCGCAGCAGCTTGGGCGTCTTACACCAGCGAGCGGATATCAAGCTGGAGGCGGAATGGGACCCAGACTTGTGGTCCGGCGTGGGGGACCGTATTCAGCTGTTGCAAGTCCTAGAAAACCTCGTCCATAATGCCGCGGATGCCATGCCTGGGGGCGGGCGGCTTCATATTCGGGCGGATAATCGGACTGAACCTGACGGTAGGATGGTGGCGATAGTCGTCGAGGACAGCGGACCCGGGATTGCCCCGGAACTCTGGGACAATATCTTCGACCCGTACTATACCACCAAGGTCAACGGGCACGGGCTGGGGCTTGCCGCTTCCCAAGCCA
>JAJZAN010000057.1 GCA_021799435.1 Bacillota bacterium
CCGATCTCCTGGTTGGATTGCTGGCAGCCGCGGGCGGTGCAAAAGCTTCCGGCATCGCTCTATGACCGACCTGAGTACTTTCATCCCATTCGGGATCGGCATCGCATGCAGCGGACCAATCAGGAAACCCTGACCATGCTGGGCCGGCTGTTCCCCGACTGGCACTTTGACACCCCTGCGTAACTTGATACCATAAGGACAATGCACAGGATCGGGGGGACGACCCATCGCAAGGCTGCCCATTATTGTTCAAAGTGACCGGACTATTCTGCTCGAGGTGGACAACCCTCTCTACGATGAAGCCCGGGATTCCCTCGCGTCCTTCGCGGAACTGTTAAAGAGCCCCGAGCACATGCATACCTATCAGTTAAGCGCCCTGTCGCTCTGGAACGCCCTGTCTGCGGGACTCAATGCCGCCCAAATTTTAGACGATCTGAACCGCTATGCCGCCTATCCCGTGCCGGAAACGGTCGCGCAGTTCGTACGCGACCAAGAAGTTCGGTTCGGCCGTCTCAAACTAGTGCTGGCCCCAGACGGAGACGGATTATGGCTCACATCCGATGACCCGTTGGCACTCACCCAGGTCAGCCGCACCAAAACGGTGATTCCGTATTTGGAAGGTCCAATCCATCCCGGTTACCGAATCCGACCCGAGTACCGGGGTCTCTTAAAACAGGCTCTGGCCAAGGCTGGCTGGCCGGTCGACGACGTGGCCGGCTACGAGCCGGGCTCACCCTTGACCTTGGCGCTCCGGGACCAGGACAGCGCTGGCCGCCGGTTTCAGATGCGCGAATATCAGGACGATGCGGTGAGGGCTTTCTGGGGTGAAGGGCGCATCGACCGCGGCAATGGCGTGGTCGTCCTGCCCTGTGGTGCCGGCAAAACGGTAGTTGGGCTGGGCGTCATGGAGGCCGCCCAAACCCACACCCTCATTCTCACCACCTCCACGGCCGCACTACACCAATGGCAGCGCGAGATTCTCCAAAAGACCACGCTGGCGCCGGATCAGGTGGGCGAGTACAGTGCCGCCGTCAAGGATATCCGGCCGGTCACGATAACTACGTACCAAATGCTGACGCACCGCACCCACGATCGGTTCCCCCACTTTGAAGCGTTGGATCAGCATCCTTGGGGCCTTATCATCTACGACGAGGTGCATTTGCTGCCGGCCCCCATGTTTCGCCTCACGGCCAGTCTGCAGGCGCGGCGCCGTCTAGGACTCACCGCAACACTTATCCGCGAGGATGGACGGGCTGAAGACGTATTCGCTCTTATTGGTCCGAAACGCTTCGACATGCCCTGGAAGGTACTGGAGCAGCAGGGCTGGATTGCCACCGCCCACTGCCGGGAAATTCGGGTGAAACTTCCCGAGGCGCGTCGTGAAGCCTATGCTGTGGCGGAAGACGCCGAACGGGTCCGCATTGCTGCCGAGAACCCGGCCAAAATTCCTGTCGTTGAAGAACTCTTAGCCCATCATCGAGACGATTTCGTCCTTGTCATCGGACAATACTTAGACCAACTGGAAAAAATGGCAGACCACTTCCATGTTCCCCTCATCACCGGCAAAACGCCGAGTCGTGAGCGCGAGCGGCTGTACAGCGCTTTCCGCCAAGGTGAGCTGCCGGTACTGTTGGTCTCCAAAGTCGGCAATTTTGCCATTGACCTGCCCGACGCCAATGTCGCCATCCAAATCAGCGGCACCTTTGGAAGCCGACAAGAGGAGGCGCAGCGGCTGGGCCGCATCCTGCGCCCCAAGAGCAATGGAGGCCAGGCGACCTTCTACAGCTTGGTTACCGAGGACACCAAAGAGCAGGAATACGCCCAGAAGCGCCAGTTGTTTCTGTGTGAACAGGGGTACCGATACGAAATCGCCCACGCCAACGCCGATGGGTCGCCGCGGGAACACTGGGCGCCGATTATTCCGTTTCGGGAGCTCCCACGATGAATCCCGCGCTGCGATCGGCGCACTCCATTACCGAAGCACTCTCGGAGGTTGAGAGAGTTCAACTGCAGAAGACCCTGGGGACAGAGTCTCACGACCCGGCTCGCTTAGCGCGCGCTCTGACGTCTCAGGACACCCTGCGCAACAATCTGCAGCGGCTGTCCCAAGATGCCCTCGATGCTCTTAAGACCTGGGTCTTGGAACGGGGCGTGTGGCGGAGTGCACCGCGCATGAGCCGCCTGGCGGCGGGAATTGAGGAATTGGGGCAACATGGATGGGTGTTCGAAACCGCCTATGGCCCGTACCGGCGCACGGCTATCATGCCGTGGGAACTCATGCCGCATCTCTTGGAGAACCTCTGGGAGATTCCCTGGGACCACCTGACCTCGTCAACGGTCGAGCGCTCACCGGATCCCGCCCCGCTGTGGTCTCCACTCATTCATGACATCTTTCAGATCGTGTCCTTCGCACGCCGAGAGCCGTTGCTTCTCACAACCCAGCATGAAGTCTACCGCCGGCAGTTGTCGAAATTGGAGAGCTTGATGTGGGAGCGGCCTCATATGTCGCCCAGCGTCACGGTGCATCATATGTTAAACCTGGCCGAGCGGCTCGACTTGTTCGAAATGCATCAGAACCCCCATCGACTCCAGGTGTCAGCGGAGGCCAACCGGCTCTGGCGGAGCGGGCCAAGTGGCGTAGTTCGAGAATTCAGCGAGTACTTGTTCGACCCGTCGCATCACGTCTGGCCTATTCTGCCGTGGGTGTCGCTGTCGAGCCTGCTCCCGGCTAATCGGGCCCTCAATATCTCAGCGGCCGCGGCATGGCTTTCCAAGATTGGCCTCGCATCGGTGCAGAACACCTACTGGTTCGACCAAGCCTTGGCCGAACTGGTGGCCTTCGACCTCTGGGAGATGACGGGCGCTGGCCAGGGGCGGCTGACGCATTGGGCGCAGGCCGGGATTTTTGGAGACTTTGAAGAGTCGGATCCCCAAAGCGCCATCATTCAGCCGACGGGAGAAATCTTGGTCCCCCCCGCCGTTCCCCTGGATGAACGCTGGGACATTGACCGACTGGCTAGTCCAGTGAAATCTGATCGGGTCTCCATCTACCGATTAGACCAGCCTGCTGTCAAAGCGGGGGTCCGACAAAAGCTGGACGCCGCCAGCCATGCTGCGGCGCTCACCGCACTGGCACGGAACCCCTTGCCGGACAACATACGCATAAACCTAGATGATTGGTATCGCGCGATGGGTCGCCATCGCGTGATGGAAGCCACCCTGATCCACAGTCAAAGTGCTGAGGATTCGCGTGACCTAGAGACCCTGTTGGGAGACGATGCCCTGGAGCGCCTGTCGCCCACCGATATCGTCATTCCCGCCCATCGCGTCAAGGAGATTCTGAAGCGGTTGGCCAAGGCCGGCTCTCCCCTGCTGGACGAAGTTCTGAGACCTAGCGAGGCCACCGATGATCGGCGTCAAAGTCACGACCCGCCCCGTTATCGGCCCGTCTGGAGCATCCAGCTTCCGGGCCAAGCGCCTGCGGCCAGCTTGGACGTCGAGGAATTTCGCTCAGTCATGCAGCGCGCACTTTCGAATACCCATCCTGTTCACCTGAGCTATCACGTGCCAGGCGAGAGCCAGCCGCGAAGCGAGATAGTGATTCCCATCTCGGTGGAGCCACAATGGGTTCAAGTGTACGTGGTAAGCCAGAGGCGCTACGTCCTGGTGGAGTGGAAACAAATCCTGGATATCGAGGAAAGCGAAGGTCCGGTATAATTTGGGAGAGACTACCTAGCTGGGCTAAAGGAGGATCTTCCCGTGCAAGCACCCAAAGCTGAACGCATCCCGCACCCCCATAAGCTCCATGGAGACGTGCGTCCGGATGACTACTACTGGCTCCGAGAAAAGCAAAATCCTGCCGTCATTCGCTACCTGGAAGCCGAAAACGCCTACTTCGATGAACATATGAAGCCGCTCAGACCCTTGCAGAATGCCCTCTACGACGACATGCTGAAGCATATTCCAGAAGCCGATGAAGAGATTCCCGCCCGGCAGGGTCCGTTTTTCTATTACTCCCGCATCAATCCCGACCAGCAGTACCGGACCTACTATCGCCGCCGCGCGGCATCGAGAGCCGAATTGTCATCCGCCCCAGAAGAGATTATCTTGGATGTCAACGGGTTGGCCCGGGAGGGAGAATTCCTGGACGTCAGCACCGTCCGCGTCAGCCCCAGCCACGAGCTCATGGCCTACCTCGTCAATCGTGACGGAACGGACCGCTACACTCTTTTAGTTCAAGACCTCAAAGACGGGCGTCTCCTGGATGCCCCCATCGAGAACGTCTTCATCGGCGGCAGCGTGGTCTGGGACGCCACCAGCCGATATCTGTTCTACCTCACCGTAGACGACAGCCAACGGCCATACCGCCTCTGGCGGCATAAATTGGGAGAGTCCCAAGATGTGTTGCTTCACCAGGAGGATGACATTGCCTTCACCCAACATTTGTCCAAAACGCGAGACGGCGCGTACGTGTTGCTGACCACGGCGGCCAAGACATCGAGTGAAGTGCGCTTCCTGGCAGCGGACAAGCCCGAGGACGAGTGGCACCTCTTCGCGCCCCGCCGCCCCAACGTGCTCTACGAGCTGGAGCATTGGAACGGTCAGTTTTTGAATCTGACCAACGACGGCGCCGAGAACTTTACGATTCTAGCGGTATCCGACCACAGTCCCGACCCCGCAGAACAGCGGCCCTTGTTCCCGTACGACGCCAGTCGGTACCTGCAGGGCGTCCTGCCTTTCCAGGCGGGCTTAGTGTTGTCTGGGCGTTCTGGCGGACTCACGCAGATCTGGGTTTACAAAGACGGCGCCTTGCAAAGCCTGACTTGGGACGAGCCTCTGTACACGGTTTACCCCCGGTCCAACCTAGACTTTGAGACGCGTGAGGTGTTGTTGCAATATCAATCGCCGCTCACCCCCAAAACGGATTACGCCTACGATATCGTGGACGGGACGCTGGCCACGCTGCGCCAGGATGCCGTGCGTCATTACGATCCGAGCCACTACGTGGAGAAACGGCTCTGGGCCAAGGCGCGGGATGGCGCCCAGATCCCCCTGTCGCTGGTGGCGCGCCGGGAATCCCTCGACAAAACGCCCGCCCCATTGATTCTTTATGGGTATGGCTCCTATGGCGCCAATTCCGATCCCGCCTTCGACCCCGCCCGCCTGGCGCTTTTGGATCGCGGCGTCATCTACGTCACCGCCCACGTCCGGGGAGGCTCCGAGATGGGGTATCACTGGTACCAAGACGGCAAGCTTCTGAAGAAGAAGAACACCTTCACCGACTTCGTCGACGCCGCCCAGTACCTGGTGGACGCCGGATACACCACGCCGGAGAAAATGGCCGCCCGCGGCCGCAGTGCCGGGGGGCTTCTGATGGGCGCCATTCTCAACCTGCGCCCGGATCTCTTCAAAGTCGTCGTTCCCGGTGTGCCATTTGTTGATGTGGTCACCACGATGCTGGACGCATCCATTCCCCTGACGAGTTTGGAGTGGGATGAATGGGGCAATCCGGCCGATCCGGAGTACTACGCCTATATGAAGTCCTATAGTCCCTATGACAACATTGAGGCCAAGGATTACCCTCACATGCTGGTGTACACGGGACTGAACGACCCCCGCGTGGGCTACTTCGAGCCTGCCAAATGGGTCGCCCGCATGCGGGAACTCAAGACCGACCAAAACCAACTGCTCCTCAAGACCCATATGGGTGCTGGACACGGCGGATCGTCCGGTCGCCTGGCACGTCTCAAGGAACAGGCTGAGGAATACGCCTTCATTCTCGACAAGCTGGGAATACACGCGTAACAAAGACGACTCCCCCATCGTGAGAGGCGATGGGGGACTTTTTTCACACGGGGTGCTACAGCAAGCGTATTTAGATCGACCAAAGCCGCCCTGCACTATTCCCCACTTCGCAAAGGGCAATCTTTCCTATTGGGCATTATTGCTCTTTGGGCAATGATGTGATATAAAGGCGACACTGAACAGAAGGGATCGACGGCGATGATCAGAAAGCCCGGCCTCCGCCTCGTGAAAAAAGAAGCGACGGAGCGCGCCCTGGCTCATGCGGCCTTCGAATTAGCCCAAGAGCGCGGCTTAGATGGCATGGTGATTGATGACGTGGTGGAGCGTGCGGGATATTCCCGACGAACGTTTGCCAATCATTTCACGTGCAAGGAAGAAGCGGTCGCCATGGCCGTATTTCCCTACCATGGCGTGGAAGAATTCACCGCGCTCCTCGACGCGCTGCCGGAAGGCACCACGCCCCTCGATATCATGTTTCAGTTTCTGACCATGCAAGTCACCCTCGACTTTCTGGGCAGAATGCGTCAACTGATGGTGTTGTCCGGCACGTACCGCACGCTGGAACCCTATCTGCTCGTGCTGCTTCGCCGGTTGGAAACCGAGTTGGAGGCGGTGCTCAGCGAGATTTTTCCGGATCAATATCCGCCGGGATACCACCATCTCTTGACCGGGGCCGTCAGTGAAGCCCTGCTGCCTGTCGTGGACGGAACCGTCCCCGTCCAGATACCGGGAGACCCCCCGACTAGTCCAACGGATGCCATAAGCTACGACGAATATTTGAAAACTATGTTTTCCTATCTCCGTCACGGCTTCTAAATACCTGTAAGGGAGACTCCCGATTCATGTCCAAATTATTGTATGTGCTGGGTCGCAAAGGATACGACAAGCCGTGGTACTTCATCTTCGGATGGGTCGTGGTCTTGGTTCTTGTGCTGAGTCTACTGGGACTCAATGGCGTCCACATTAGTTCCAACATGCAAATCCAAGGTACTCGGGCCCAGCAGGTCGCCGACCTTCTGCAAAAAGAAGTGCCCAAACTGTCCGGCGGCCAAGGCAGCGTAGTGTTCACCGTCCCCCGAGGTCAGCGGTTGGATACCAGCACCCGCCTCGCTGCCATCGTCCGCGCGGTGGACAAGGTTTATCAGGTAAAAGATGTGGTCAAACCGCCCCAATCTAGTCCCTCGGGAGCCTCCGGGCAAAGCGGAGCAGCCGCCGCCAAGGCGGCCGCGTTGCAGGCGCGTTTGCCGTATGGACCTTTAATCGTCCACGGAAAGCCCGTACCCGGCGTGATTATTGCCAAAAACGGACGTGTAGCCCTCTTCCAATTTGGCTTCACGGTAGCGCAGTCCTCGGTTCCGCAATCCATCAACAATGCCATCATTAGCGATGTGACGACAGCGCAGCACGGCACCGGCATCAAAGCCCTGCCCGGCTCTACTCTGGAGCAGAACGTGACAGAAGGGGCTACAGAGATGATTGGCCTGGTGGTGGCGGCTGTCGTGTTGCTGGCCACGCTGGGCTCCCTGGTGGCTGCTGGACTTCCTCTGCTCATTGCCATGACGGGTGTGGGAATCGGCGTTGGCGGCGCTTTTGCGTTTTCCAAATTCTTCACCGTCATCGATATCACCCCGGCCCTGGCATTGATGATTGGTCTCGCCGTGGGCATCGACTACTCCCTGTTTATCGTCAATCGGCAACGCCGCCTCATCCTGGAACAAAACCTATCCGCCCGCGACGCCGCCAGCCGGGCCGTGGGAACGGCAGGAAGCGCCGTATTCTTTTCAGGACTCACAGTCGTCATTGCGTTGTGCAGTATGCTCGTTATTGGCATTCAGTTTTTGTCCGTCATGGCCCTTGTGGCCGCCGCTACGGTAGCCGTCAACGTGCTCTTGGCTTTAAGCCTGCTGCCCGCCTTGCTGGGCTTGGTGGGCGAGCGGATTTGTTCTCCCAAGTCCCGCCGCCAATCGGCTGAGGCCGACCGCCACGGGACTGCACATCGTTGGGCCACCGGCATCATCACTCATCGGTGGTTGGTCATCCTGGGGGTTGTCGTCTGCTTAGGCACCGCCGCGCTGCCCATGATGAAAATGAATCTGGGATTTCCCTCTGGTGCCACGGCCAACTTCAATACGCCGGCCCGGCAAAGCTACGACGCCACCTCGACGGCGTTTGGGGCAGGATTCAACGGACCGTTGGTGGTCGTCATGGAGCCGCATCACGGAACGGTCACTCAAGAGCTAATCGGCCGTGTAGCGGGGGCTCTGAGCACAATCAAAGACGTCTCCTTGGTGTCGCCCGCGGGCGAGAGCCCGAATGGCCGTTTGGCGGTGCTCACCGTCATCCCAAAGTCTGGTCCCGACGCAGCAACCACCAAAAACCTGGTGCGGCAAATACGGGCCCCTGGCTTTCAGGTGGCCAAGACCTATGGCATCACGCTGGGCGTCACCGGGTATACCGCCCTCAACATCGACATGTCCGCCAAATTATCGCAGGTATTTCCCGTGTTCATGGGGATTATCGTCATCCTCTCCTTCATCATCTTGATGGCGGTATTCCGCTCCCTGCTGGTCCCGCTCATCGCTACCGGTGGCTTTATGCTCAGCATTCTGGCCACCTTCGGGATGACGACAGCCGTGTTTCAGTGGGGGTGGCTTCATTCCTTGTTCGGCTTCGACACTGGGGGACCCCTGTTAAGTTTTCTGCCGATTATGGTGACAGGCATCCTATACGGACTGGCCATGGATTATCAAGTCTTCCTGGTCAGCTCCATGCGCGAGGCACACGTCCATGGCCATCGCGGCAAAGACAGCATCGTGCACGGATTCGATCATGCCAGTCGCGTCGTCATCGCGGCAGCCATCATCATGACGTCGGTCTTCAGTGGATTCGTCTTTAGCCCGCAGATGGACATCAAACAAATCGGATTCGGATTGGCGTTTGGCGTGCTGGTAGACGCCTTTATTGTGCGCAGCACACTGGTTCCCGCTGTGATGGCGCTCTTTGGGGATCGCGCGTGGTGGATTCCGGGCTGGCTGGACCGTATCCTCCCCAATCTAGACGTGGAAGGCGATCGTTTGCAGGCACAACTTCAAACCACGGAATGATGAGGGGATGCCCCCCACCGCGGCCATTAGAGCCGGGGTGCGGGGCATCTTCATGATGGCAATCTCCCGGACCAGCTCCGTATCGTTCCTCCCGAGCTCCATGCCGAAGTTTCACGCATGAACCGCCAGCCAATCTCTTAATAAGCCCCGGAACTCCTCCGGCTGGGACAGATTGGGAAAGTGGGCGGCCCGGCGCATGTGGTATACCGTCACCGCGGGCACCGACTGCTCCAACCAGTCTGCCAAAGCGAGGCAGTAGGCCGTGTCATGCTCGCCGATGACCACCATGGTTGGCGGCTCAAGATGCAACACGCCATCTTGATCGTTGAGAGGCACAAATGGCGGGTTTCCCCAAGGATGATTCTTCAGACGGTCCCGGTAGGTGACAAGAAACGTTTGGCGCACCGTCTCGACCATGGGTGCGGAAAAGCTGGACAAGCCGTCGAGCCAAATGGCAGCTCCGGTGGCAACCACCCTCTCAATGTCGTGGGCCTCCCATGAAGCCTCGTACTCGCGATAAATGGGGGGGTCGTCCAAAGCATTATGGGGCGTAAATCCAAACATGCCGGTGCCCGCCAAAAAGAGTGAGCAGATCCGTTCAGGGGCGCGAATGGCGGCATGGATGGCGATGGACCCGCCTAGCGACGAACCCACCAAATGGGCCTGCTCAATCCCCAACTGGTCCATGAGATAAAACAGCGGATCGGCCGGGTCAAAGGGTACCGATGGATCGTGGCTTTGCCCGAAGCCCGGAAAATCCAGGGCAATCAGGCGATACCGGTCGGAGAGATCCGCGACCTCTCGGTCCCACTGCCGCCTGTCTGTCAGGGCCGAATGCAACAGGACAACGGATGGCCCAGCCCCCACATCTCGATAGAATACGCGACCTAGTCCTTCCACGTCGATGTCCGGCATGTGGCACCTCCGCAGCCTCAATCTGGCAGATTCCGTTGTGCCATCGCCCCTCGGAAGCGACGAACACTTCGTAGGATGCGGCAGCTTTCCACCCTTTCGGGTCTAGATAAAAAAACCGCCCGACGGCGGTGTCCCGGCGCCGCGCGTCAGGCTGGGCGATAGAGAAAGCCTTGCCCCAGTTGAACACCCAGAAGGCGAAACACTTCGGCATCTTCCGTAGACTCTATGCCTTCCGCGACCACCATGGCTCCGATTTGGCCTGCAAAGCGCACGAGGGTTTCCACGAGCAGCTGCCGCACGGGCCTCACCCGGGTTAGACGGACAAAGTCCAAATCCAGCTTAAAAAATTCCGGCACCAAATCGGACAAGAGCGACAGGTTGCTGTAGCCCGTACCCACGTCATCCACGGCAAAGCGAAATCCGGCTCTCCGACAGCGGGCCACTTCTGTATAAAACCGGGACGGATCCGTCATTTCTCGTTCCGTCACTTCCAAAACGACTCGCGAAGCGGTGAGCCCGCTCTCCTCCACCCACTGGCTTAGCCTCTCCGCGGAGACCTCTCCCATCTCCAAGGTCTGCGGCATCAGGTTAATAAAAATCAGGACATCCGATTGGTCTTTCATGGGAAAGTTCTGGATAGCCCGTTTGCAGCAGATTTTGTCCAACCGAGCGCCTTGAGACTCTTGCTCAGCAATCCCGAAGAGCGTGAGAGGGCTGGCCAGACCAGGAATAGGCCCGCGGCTTAGGGCCTCGTAGCCAATGGCCTGGTGATCTGCAAAGGGAACCACCGGCTGATAGATCGTCTGTACCGATTCCGTCTCCAACATTCTGTAAAAATCGCGCGTCATGCGCCGTCCGATGGTCAACTTGGCCATGGGGCCCTCCTTGTTGGTGACTCGATTCGACACAGATTGCGAAATATCCTCTGATCTTTGCAGAAATTCCCAAATTCCCGCCTAGACCCCGGGGTGTGCCGATCGCGCGTCTTCGTCCGTCGGATTATACGGTCTCGATAACCATGGCGATGCCTTGACCTCCGCCGATACACAACGACAACAGCCCGTAGTGAAGAGACTCTCGGCGCAGTTCGTGCATAAGGCTCAGCAGCAGGCGCGCCCCCGAGGCTCCCACCGGATGGCCAAGAGCGATGGCGCCGCCATTCACATTGGTGACGTCTCGATTAAGCCGGAGGGCTTCTTCCACGGCCAAGTACTGGGCGGCGAAGGCCTCGTTAATCTCGACCCGGCCGACCTCCGCCAAATCCAGTCCGGCTCGTTCCAGAGCTTTTTGAGACGCGGGAACAGGCCCAATCCCCATGATGCGGGGATCCACTCCGGCCACTCCGTAACTCACAATCCGCGCCATGGGGTGGATCCCATGGGCGCGGACAAAGTCGCCGGTGGCAAGCACCACCATGGCCGCTCCATCATTGATCCCAGATGCGTTGCCGGCGGTGACGGTCCCACCCTCCGTCTTGAAGACGGGCTTAAGCCGCGCCAAGCTCTCAGCCGTCGTGTCCGGCCGAATGTGCTCATCCGTCTCAACAAGCGACGGCTTGCCTTTGACGGTGACAGGAACCGGCACAATCTCGTCTTTGAATTTCCCCGACTCCCGCGCTTGGTGAGCCCGCCGATGGCTGAGGGCTGCATACGCATCCTGCTCGGCCCGGCTGATGTGATACTGGTCAGCCAAATTTTCCGCCGTCATGCCCATCCCGAGTCCACAGCCCAAATCGGTCAAGGTGGACTGCAAGGTATCGTCCAATTCCGGCGGCCCGTTCTTGATGCCCCATCGGCTGTTGCGCAACGCATAGGGCGCTTGACTCATGTTTTCGCTGCCTCCCGCCAACGCCGCCTCCCCATCCCCGAACAGCAGCGCCTGGGCTGCGGATACCACCGCTTGCAATCCCGATCCGCACAAGCGATTGACCGTCAGACTGTCCGCAGCAATGGGCACGCCCGCCTGAAGGGCGATGTGACGCGCCAGATAGGCAAAGTCTGGCGTCGACGGCAGAACGCCGCCCACCACGGTCAAATCAATCGCTTCAGCCGGGACGCCGGTGCGCTCCAACGCCCCCTGGCCCGCCACACGCCCCAGTGTGACAGCGTCCACATCCTTTAAACTGCCGCCGTAGGTGCCAAACGGCGTGCGAGCTCCGCCCAATATGTAAATCTCCGTGTCTCGTGACACTAACATGCTGCACTCTCCCTTCACGCCCGCGTCTGGAACGTTGGGCGCCAAACCGAATATGGTATGATGGCCAATAAGAAACGAGGGAACAGGTTGGATACCCAGGACTTCCGCGACGTGTTAGCACAATTCGCCACCGGCGTCGCCGTTGTCGTCACCCGTACGGCAGAGGGCACGTTGCATGGCATGACGGTGAACTCCTTTGCCTCGGTGTCGCTCGAACCACCGCTAGTGCTCTTTTGCGCCGACAACAAGTCGGAAACCATCCGCGCCTTGCGGTCGTGCCGCCGTTTTACAGTCAGTATGCTCCATGAAGAGCAAGAAGACCTGAGCCGCCGGTTCGCCATGCTTGGTCCGCAGACGGACGCGTTTGCTGCGGCCCGCTTTGTCGTGGGCCGCGGCGGTCTTCCCTATTTGGCCGACAGCTTAGCCTATGTCGACGCCCGCGTGGAAGACCTGATTCCCGCCGGAGACCATCATATCGTTCTGGGGCGGGTGGAGGACCTGGGCGTTTTGGCACCGGGTCAACCTCTCTTGTTTTACGCCAGCCAATACTACCGCCCCGTTACGTTGCCGCCGGATTAGGCGGAAGACCCTCGATGTCGTCCGGGTCCAGCACGATGCCGCCCAAGGGAATTTTCCCGCCATGGCGCTCTGCGTGCCGCAGAATAACAGCATTGACGATGGACTTCAGCTTGACCGGGCGATAGGCCTTATAGCCCAAGGCCCGGAGCGCAGCTTTGGGCATTCTCACAGGGCAGTGCAAAAACTCCACCGCCGTGTTGACCAGTACAATGTCAGGGTCCGAGCGATCCACGCTGACAATCACGATGTCTTTCTCAGTCATCGGCATGGCCTCCGTCTGGGTCGTCGCGCAAGTCCTCCATCATATGAGTCAGTTCCGCCTGTCCGCGACGGCGATGCCGCTCCGCCCGAATGATGGTCTCCACCCGGCTGATGCAATCGTCCAGGGTGTCGTTTTTCACCACATAGTCGTAGGAATGGGCGTGGCGCACCTGCTCTATGGCATTGCGGAGGCGGGCCTCGAGATTGTCCACCTGCGAGCGTTGCAAAATCCTTCGCTTAAGCTCCTCCAGGCTGGGGGGGAGCAGAAAGATGGCCACCACCCGGCGATGCCGGGCGGTGAATTTCAGGCGCCCCTTGTAGTCCAGTTCAATGATGCCATCGTGGTCTGGAACGAAAAGCTCTTTGGGCGATCCATAGTAGTGGTCCTGGTAGACCTGCTCGTATTCAAACATCTGCCCGCTGTCCACCAACTGGTGGAACTCCGCAACGGACACAAACCGATAGTCGAATCCGTCCGTCTCTCCAGTCCGCGGCTCACGCGTGGTATACGTGACCACCTTCCGCAGGCTCGGGTCACGCTCCAGCAAAGCTCGCATGACCGAGCCCTTGCCGGCCCCTGATGGTCCAGTAAAGATAAAGAGTATGGGTTCTCCCGCATCACGCTGACTCATATCAGTTGCCACCCCCGAAAATGGAGGCGAGGTGACGTTGGGCTTCATGGGCGTCCCGCTCCATACGTTCCATCAATTCCGCGACATGAGGCACATCATGGATGAGGCCAATCACCTGACCCGCCCACGCAAATCCGTCGTCCAAGCGTCCCTCCACCGCCGCCCGATAATTGGCCTCTCCGCTGATGTAGGGGAGCAGTTCTTCGATAGGCGGCGATTCCGCCTCCTTGGCCAGGATGCGCGACACGTGCGGGGAGGGCAGGGTGCGCCCGGGTCGGCCAATGGATCGCTCAATAATGGCCGTAGCATTCATGTCTTGGTCCATTAAGGCCGCCTTGTAGGCTGGATGGGCGATACATTCTTGGGTGGCTACAAATCGAGTCCCCATTTCAACGCCGGACGCTCCCAAGGCCAGGGCTGCCGCCAATTGGCGCCCGTCCCCGATCCCGCCCGACGCCACGACGGGAACCGCAACGGACTCCAGCAACCGTCGAGTCAGCACCATGGTGCCGATGTCGTCTCGTCCCAGATGGCCGCCGCCTTCCACACCGACGCCAATCACGACCGACGCGCCCAAGGATTCAGCCTTTTGAGCCGCGCGCACTCCAGCCACCAGGACCATCAGCTTGGCCCCGGACCCCAGGATGCGTTCCGCATAGGGGGCCGGGTTGCCGCCCGTGATAGAAATCACGGGGACCGCTTCGGCCAAGGCGAGATCCAAGAGGTCATCAATGGCGTGGTGCCCAAGAGCAAAATTGACGCCAAATGGCTTCTGCGTGAGTCGCCGCACCGTTCGAATTTCATCCGCCAGCGCCTTGGGGCTCGGCAGTGTCGTCGCGGTCACCTGTCCCAGTCCGCCCGCATTGGATACGGCCGCGGCCAGCTCAGCCCGCGCCAAATAGGCCAATCCGCCCTGAATGATGGGACGCTCGATGCCCAGCGTTTCGGTCAGCCGTGTCCGCATCAACGGCCTAACGCCTCGCGAATCTTCTCGGCCATGGCGGCGAGATCGTCCGGCTTGGCGGGAGTAGCCCGAGCGAAGTCCAAATCCGCCATGGTATTGGCCGGCAGCAAGTGTAAATGCGCATGCGGAACGTCAAAGCCGGCTACCACAGCGCCGATACGCTCACAGCCGGTGACACGCTGGATGGCGTCAGCGATAGGCTTGCTAAAGAGCAGAATGCGTCCCAAAAGTTCGGAGTTGAGGTCAAAAAAATGGTCAGTTTCCTGTTTGGGAATGACCAAGGTGTGCCCGGGATTCAAGGGCCGGATATCGAGAAACGCTAAGAACTCTGAATCCTCGGCCAGACGATGGCTTGGCAGTTCGCCGCTCACAATGCGCGAAAAAATCGATGGCATAGGTCCCGTCCTTCTTCATGGTTGGAATATCGTTAGTATACCGCCCCGAGACTGAAGAGAAAAAGGATTTCGCCCCAGCACCGGGAATATGACTCTAAAGAGAGGGGGAATGAATAGCGATGCCCGACCTTCATGACCGTGTACGCCGCGCGCTCCTCGACGACACCGCCCGTGAAGCTCGGCGTCACGGAACCCAGCCCATTCGAGAACGCGTTCCCAGAGCGCTGCCGGCATACCCCGAATTGCAAAGTCGGGTGCGGCGATCCAAAGAGCGTGCCCTGGATTCGCTAGAAGAACTCCTCGACCAAGCCGGGGCGCGGCTCATGTCCCACGGGTTTCATGTCTATCGCGCCGTCGACGCGGCGGCCGCCCGCGACTACATCTTGTCGCACATGCCGCAGTCCAGCTTGGTTATTAAGTCCAAGTCCAATCTGGCCAAGGAAATTCATCTGCCCGATGCGCTCCGGGAAGCCGGCCATCGCGTCATTGAAACTGATTTGGGCGATCACATCAATCAGTTGATGGGGCGGCAATCGGGACACGTGCTCATGCCCGCCATAGGCGTCACCATCGAGGAGATCCAAAAAACCTTTCAGGAGCAATTTCACGAACCCGATTTAAAGCCGCGGCCCGAAGATTTGGTAGCCTCGGCCCGTCGCCATCTCCGCCCCCTGTTGGAGGAGGCCGGCGTGGGCATCAGCGGCGCGAACGCGGTCACGGCCACAGGCGAGATTGTGCTCATGGAGAACGAGGGAAACATCCGCGCCGTCACCAGTTTGCCTGACGTGCATTTTGTGGTGGCAGCGGTCACCAAAGTGGTCGAGTCGCTGGAAGATGCCCTGAGCGTGGTCCAAGCGGCCTCGCTGTATGGCATCGGTCAGGACTTCGGCAACTATTGCACCGTGCTGTCCGGCCCCGGACGGGACATCGGGCCGGACGTGCATGTGGTCCTGGTGGATGACGGACGGGTGAAGGCCATTTTGGACGAGCCCGAACCCTTTTATTGCATCAACTGCGGTAGTTGCCTCAACGTATGTCCTGTCTATGCAGAGTTGGGGGAAGCCTATGGCGGCGAAAGACTCGGCGGCATCGGGGTGATGCAGACCTTTCTCCTGAATGGAGAAGAGAGAGCCCTTCACGACGGATTGGACCTTTGTTTAGGCTGCCAGCGATGCGTCCCCGCGTGTCCCGTCAAAATTGATACGCCCGCCATTACCAACCGTCTCAAGGCTCGGCGCCGCACCATTCCCACCGGGCCCTTGCGGCAGCGCTTTCTCAGATTAGTGCACTCCCCCGTGGACTTAAAGCGAAGCCGCTGGGCCCTCAGCGCGGCGGCGACCCTCGGGATCGCGGCGCGCTGGCACCGTCGGGGTCGGAAGGCCGAGGATTTTATTCCCGTCCCCACCTCGCACCAGCCCCTTCCCGCCGGACGTGTATACCCCGGCGCCGAACCGATTCGCGGTTCCGTCTGGATTTTCCCAGGCTGCGTGATGGACGCCTGGTACAGCGGCGTGCACCAAGACACCATCCGGGTCCTGAATGCCAACGGCTACACGGTTCGGGTCCCCCAACAAAAATTTTGCTGCGGGGCGCTCGACGCCCACGCAGGGGCGACCCCGTTGGGAAGCCCATCCTGGGACACCTTTTCGGGAAATGACCCGATCATCCTGAATTCGGCCGGATGTGGGGCGTATTTGACCCAACATCCAAATCCCCTGTCCGATCGGGTCGAGGATCTGACCGCCTTTCTCACCCGAGTTGGCTTTCGAGCCCCGCCAAAACCGGTGTCTGGAACACCCCTGGCCTATCACAACCCCTGCCATTTGGCCTACGCCCAACAGATTGCGGAGGAACCGCGGCAACTGTTGGCGATGGCGGGATACCACTTGGTGGACGTGCCGGCGGGGGAAGCCTGCTGTGGTTCAGCGGGAACCTACAACTTGGAGTTTCCGGAACTGGCTTGGAATTTGGCCCGGCGCAAAGCCGCAGACTTGGGCGCCTCGGGAGCCGCTCTGGCGTGCACCGCCAACCCCGGCTGCTTGATGCAAATTCGGGCGGGGTTGGAATCGCTGGGTTCCAACATTCGGCTTGAGCACATTGCGACGCTCTTGGCGCACGCCTATGCCGGGGATGTGTCATGACGGGGCTCGGTTGGGAATCCTTTGCCAAAAAAGGCATCACCGTGCGGCACATCGATTCGCCGGTGGATTTTTTGAAAGCCTGGAATGTGCTTCTTGAAACCCATTTTGGGCCGGTTGCTGTCCTCAACGACCCCATTTCCGCAACCTGGCTCGATCTCTACGAAAACATATGCTGGATTCCGGACGATGGCGGCCGGGCCGAGATTCTGCGGGCCCAGGTCGGGTTCACCGGGGCCAGTCTGGCTCTGGCTGACACTGGCACGCTGGTGTTGGCCGAAGACAGCGGGTTTGCTCGTTTGGTTTCCAACATGGTCTCCTGCCACGTCGCGCTGGTCCCAGAAAATCGCCTGGTGGCCAATTGGCAAACAGCCCTGCAGAGGCTGGATCAGGGCCGCTCCCACAGGCCTCGTATCCTCAGTTTTATTTCCGGTCCCAGTCAAACTGCCGACATTCAAGGCCAGCTAGTCCGGGGCATGCATGGCCCCACGGCTGTCGAAGCGTGGATTGTGCCCGCCGTCGAAGGACCGTTGACACTCACATAAGCCGCTTCTGTTGGAGCCATCCTACAAGCGGAGGTGAGGCTCGTGAACCGAGCTATAGTGGCGATTGAAGGGCAGCTCTCCCCGTATAGCCATCTCCTGAAAGAGGCCGGCTATGACGTCATTCCCTTGGATGACCAAGCGCTCGGCGTGGCTCAGGCTATCGTCGTGCAGGGCACAGACAATAACTTCTTAGGGATGGAAGATCCGCTTTCCAAGGCACCCGTCATCAACGCCGACGGCATGACCCCGAACCAAGTGCTGGCCGCGGTCGAACGTCGTGCAATCGCTCGTGTGTAAGAGCTTCCTCCCAGGGGCGGCCCCGCCGTCCCTGCTTTATTTTCCAGCCGCCTCCGCTGTGGTAGTATCGACCTACAATTCCCACACAGAGGAGGCCTTTCGCAATGCCTCGACCTTTAGCCGTACACTTGGTTGGCAGCTGGTCGCGCCCCGCCTGGCTGGCTAGTCCCGACGTCAAAGACGCCTTGGGCACGCCCGATCAGTTTTGGCGAACTGAGCCCGCCTATCTTCTCGAGGCGCAAAACGACGCGACCCGGCTGGCCATTTTGGACCAGTTGGAGGCGGGCGTCGACATTGTGACGGACGGTGAGCAGCGGCGGCAAATTTTCGACCGCTATTTTTACGGTCGTCTATCCGGTGTGGACAGCGCACATCCTATCGAGCACACCTGGGGCGGGCCCGCCCAGCATAAGGCCAGCCAGACTTGGCGGCAGGTGGCCCAAGACCTCGCCCAAAGCGGCGGTCCGCCGCGAGTTCCGTCGCCCCGGGTGGTGGGAGCCATCTCCTGGTCCGGGCCTTTAGCCGTTGACGACTTCCGATTTCTGGACCAAGCGGTCGCGGGCCGACGATTGACCAAGATGACCATGTCCGGCCCTATCACCGCGCTCAACCGACTGGCTGACCAGTGGTATCACGATCGCAGCGCCATGGGTCGCGACATCGCCCAAGCGCTCAACAGGGAAGCGCATGCCTTGGCCGACGCCGGATGTCGCTATATCCAGTTTGACGAGCCGGAATTTCGCACCGCCCACCTCACCAGCCCCGAGGAAAGTCTGGATCTCATCAATCGCACGGTGGCGGGGCTGAAGGACCGCGGTGTCACGACCTATGCCCATATGTGCTATGGATACGCCAACGCCGTTTTGGACAAAACAGTGAACCCAGACTTTTACGCGGCGTTAGAGCTCATGGCTCAAAGCGCCATTGATGGTGTTTCAATCGAGTACGCGCAGCCGGGTCACGAGCCCGGCGTTTTAAAGGCGCTGGGCACCAAGCGAGTCATTCTCGGAGCCATTAATTGTGCACCGACCTCGCCCGTGGAAACCCCCGAAGCTGTGGCCAGCCTCATCCGCCGCGCCTTGGACGTCGTTCCGCCTGCCCGCCTCCACACCTCGACAGACTGCGGTGTATGGTTTTTGCCCCGGGATCGGGCTATGGCCAAACTGAGGGCATTGGTCGAAGGAACCCATCAGGTGCGTCGCGAATTAGGTCTTTAATCTTCAGGAAAAATTTAGATTGGGTCTAGGCTGGGTTAAGTTGTTTTTGATAACCTAAGGGCATTGCTTGGAAGACAATCGAGAGGATGAGGAGGGTTCCCATGGACCTTAACGGACTGACGGTACGCGATCGGGCCCCAAAACCGCGCGCTCAGGGCGTGACCTGGTGCATTGACGACGGTCTCCCCATGGGAGCTTTTCAAGATATCATCCGATCCTTTCATCGTCTCGTCGATGGAGTGAAGTTTGGCTGGGGCACAGCCTTAGTGACCGATTGTCTGCAAGAGAAGATCGACGTTTTGAGAGAATACGGCGTCGACTACGCCTTCGGCGGCACTTTGTTCGAAGCTTACTGGATCCAGAAGCGCTGGGACGCGTATGTGGACTTGGTCGAGCGGTATGACTGTCCGGTCGTGGAGATTTCCGACGGCACCATCACCCTCTCGGCCGGCGACCGTCATCGCATCATTCGCGATCTGGAGCGCCACGTGCGGGTATTCACGGAAGTCGGCAGCAAAAATCCCGCCGAAGCGGCCACATGGCTTGTGGAAGACTGGGTTGAGCTCATCGAGCGGGACCGCGAATCCGGTTCCAGCATGGTCATTCTGGAAGCACGCGAGTCCGGCACCAGCGGCCTTTGCCTGCCTAGCGGCGAAATTCGCTCCGATTTGGCCGATGGGATTCTGTCTTCGGGCCTGGATCCGGCATATCTGATGTTCGAGGCGCCTCAAAAAGCTCATCAAGTGTACTGGGTTAACAAGATTGGATCCCATGTCAACTTGTCCAATATCCCCATGACCGGCATCATCAATTTGGAGACCTTGCGCCTGGGCCTGCGCTCCGATACGTTCCAGTTCATCTCCGAGCCGAGCCGCATCTTTCTGCCCCCCAAGACCCGCTAACGCGGAATTCCCGATTCCTTAAAGAAAAGTTAACCCCGCGATCATACCGCGATCATGTTCCCCTGTTACCCTGAGGCTGCAGCCGAAAAACTTGGCTGACACCAACCTCGGAGGCTTCGGATCATGAGTCGATTCGTAGAAATGGGCTTTTGCCAGCAGTGCAATGAGAGTCTGTCGGCGTATGACATCATCACCACCCAGCAAGCCAGATTTTGTCCGGAATGCCTCGATCGTCGCCAGGCCTTGTCCGACGGAATCGATGTGGCGCGTTCCGCCTTCGCTAAGCCCGTCAACCCCCTGAAGCTGTCCTCATAAAGGAGAGACATCATGAAACTCTTGCTAACCAACGATGACGGCATTCAAGCCGAGGGCATAGCCGTCCTCGAGCGATGGGCAAAATCTCGGGGACACCAGGTCGTGGTCGTCGCCCCGAAGAGCAATTACAGCGGCCAGTCCGGTGCCATCACAATCGACAAATCCCTCACCGTGACACAGCGCACCCCGGGGCACTGGGCGGTCGGCGGTACGCCGGCCGATTGCGTGCGGATCGCCTTGGCCTTTCTTGGCTACCACCCCGAACTCGTGGTCTCCGGAATCAATCACGGCTATAACCTCGGGTTTGACACGTATGCCTCGGGGACTGTGGGCGCAGCCCGCATGGCCGTCTCTCGCCGCATCCCGGCACTCGCCTTGTCGGCCGAGCCAGATAATTGGGACCATGTGGCCGCCTTATTGGACCTGCATGGCGATGCCCTCATCGAGGCCGCCCAGGTCGAGGCCGGCCAAGCCGTCGTTTCGGTGAATTTCCCGGCCGAAGCGGGGCAACGGGTGGCCTGGGGGAACTTGTCGGACTCGCGGTTCGAAGACCAACTTGAGTGGGCCGAATTCGATGGCACGCATCACATTGTCGGTCTCTCTTGCCGAACGCTGCCGCTGGCCGATGCCGATGGTGGGACGGATGCCCGTCTCGTGGCGGACGGCTTCACCACCTTGACCCGTCTTCCACTTCAGCCGGAAACTGAAACGGTTCGTCTGGCCAGAAGCTCCTGACCGACGAACCGTTCGATGCGAGAGACCCCTAACCCTTCATGTGTTCATCAAGAAAGGCCACAATTTCGGGGTAGAGAACCAACCGATTCTTGATTTTCGCAACCCCATGACCCTCATCCGGGAACACCCGAAACGTCACGGGATGGTTGCGGGCCTTCAGACCCGCCACAATCTGCTCCGCCTCGTTGAGCGGCACCCGCGGATCGTTGGCTCCATGGGCCACATAGAGCGGCGCTTGGATGCGGTCCACGGCATGAATGGGCGAAAACGCCCGCAGGAATTCCCGGTCTGTCGCCAAATACCCGTATTCCACTTCCCTGAGTGCCCGGCGATATTCGCTGGTGTTTTCCAAAAAGCTTTCCAGATTGGCGATTCCCACGATATCCACCGCGGCCCGGAATAAGCCCGGAAACTGGGTGATGCCGGAGAGCACCATGAATCCGCCGTATGATCCCCCGTAGATGGCGATACGGTCGCTTGCCAGGTATGGCTGAGTTCGAATCCAGTCCACCACACTCTGCAAATCACGCACCGAATCCATGCGCTTTTCCCGGTCATCCAGATGGCTGTAGGCCTTGCCATACCCAGTGCTGCCCCGCACGTTGGGTGTGACCACGGCATAGCCATGCTCCACCAAGTATTGATACCAAAAACTAAACCAGGGTCTCTCCTGCGCCTCCGGACCGCCGTGCACCGACAACACAACGGGAAACGGACCTGGACCTGACGGACGATAGACAAAGGCCGGCACCATGAGGCCAACGACGC
>JAJZAN010000210.1 GCA_021799435.1 Bacillota bacterium
TCGCGGGAATGACCAGATCCGGCAGCCGCCCCGTTGAGCGACGGTTTCAGCAGGATAATCACGAGGCTGATGATCCCGCCCAAGAGACCCCAACCAGCCCAAGCCCAGGGGCTGCGGCCCTTGGATTGGGCAATGAATGCGCACACGGCTGCTAAGGCAAGCCAAGCTAGAAAGGCCATGAGAGACGTCTCCTTTGCCGCTGACCGCCGGGGGCAGCGGAATGCTGTGCGCCTAACATTCGCCGTTCTTCGACTCAGTTCCTCCATCGGAGACACTCCCAACCGTTTCCAACGCTGCAACTTGAAGGCTGAACCCTTCATCCGGTGCCGCGGACCATCAACATCAGAGGGTGGCCCGCGTAGCATCGCCCTTTTGTCTGCGTCCGAAAAAATTTTCTCATTGACCGAAAATTTAAGCAGGAAGATGGCGATGTCACGTAGAATCGTCTCATTGTCGTTGGAAATGCCAAATACTGTTGACATTGTCAACATCAAGGAGAGTCGCTTTGAGCCAGTATACGATCCAGTCAGCGGTGAAGGTGCTCGACACGCTGTTCGCGTTCGACACCACGGAACCTCTCAGGTGGGAAGAGTTAGGCGCTAAAACAGCCCAGTCGCGCAACCAGGTGTTTCGGTGCATTCGGACGCTGCAGGAATATGGCCTCATTACCGAGCGCGATGGGGGGTATGTCCTCACCCCGATGTTGCTGAAGCTGCTGCCGTCCTTGCGGCGCGACCCGTTGGCCACGGTCGCCGAGCCCTTTTTGAGAGAGTTTCAGGCACAAACGGATGAGACCGTCAACTTGGTGGCCCGGTGGAACCAGAAGGAGACCATCACGCTGTCGACTTTTCCCAGCCGCCACAGCATTCGGCTGGTATCGCAAATTGGACAAGTCTCGTTCCTTCATGCCGGCGCCGTGCCGAAAGCCATGTTGGCTTTCGCTAGCCGGGAAGAGCAGGAACAGATCTTGGGCGAACTCTCGGCATATCCGCGCTACACCGAATGGACAGTCCTCGACGCCGATCAACTGCGCCAGGAACTGGAGGCCACGCGCAAGCGGGGCTACTCCATCAGCGACCAGGATTTCGAGGTCGGAGGACGCGGGGTCGGGGCGCCGATTTTCGACCGCCGGGGGAACACCATCGGCGGCATCAGCGTCGGAGGTCCGACGGTCCGCGTCTCCGACGATATCCTCCAAGTCTGGGGGCCGCGCACCCGCCAAGTCGCCGACCAGATATCCCGCGAGCTTGGGTGGACGGGATTGCCGTTCGAGACAACTGACAGGGAGGATGACGTATCGTGAAGGCGCCGAAAAAGTATGACGGGTACCGATCATTTCAGTATCTCCGGGAAGGCATCGACTATGAGGCATTTGTCCTCGCTCCGGAGGTTAACCGCGTGCCCAGCCGGCGCGTGGAGGTGACTGCAGAGCAAGAGGCGCGGGCCCAGCGGCTCTTAGACGAGAATCTGGTATGCGTCAAACTGTTCCCACCTTCGCGCGGCCCTTACGGACGGCCATAATGCCCCTAGAGTTCACGAAAGGGGTTTTTCCGCATGAGTGAGAAAGAACGCAAGGAACTGCGGCAGCTGTGGGCGGGCTTGGTAGCGGAGTTCCGGGGCAGTGGCCTGGGGCAGGCCCAATGGTGTCGCCAAAACGGATACAAAGTGCGGAACTTGCACTACTGGCTGCGTAAGTTTCCCGCCACCGACGCGACCGCGTCGGAGACGACGGCATGGCTCCCCGTACCCGTGGCACCGGATCGGGAGGCGACGTCATCCCTTTTGGTGCGGGTGGGTTCCGCCGTCATCGATGTGCCTCCGGGGTTCGATCCGGACCTGCTGCGGGCGGTGGTCCGCACGTTGGCCTGATGGACTGGGACAGCTCAGCTCGGCGCGTCTACTTGGCGTGCGGCGCGACGGACATGCGAAAATCGATCGACGGACTCGCGGCGTTGGTGCAGGTCAGTTTTCGCTTGGATCCCTTCGCCCCGGCCCTGTTCGTCTTCTGCAATCGGCAGCGCAATAAACTCAAGATTCTCCAATGGGACCATAATGGTTTCTGGCTTACGTATCGCCGTTTGGAACGGGGCCAGTTTCGATGGCCTCAAGCGCCACGGGATCAGGCGACCCTGGTTATTTCTCCCCGTCAGCTCCGCTGGCTACTCGACGGATTGACTCTAGACCAGCGCCATGCCCATGCGCCCGTCCGGGCGCATCGGGTGGTCTAGAAAATCGCTGAAAAACCGCATCATAGCAGGACTTTTGGGGATCGGCGGCGAACTTATATCCTATGACGAATCGGACTCCAACCGCCCACGAATCCCATCATCCCGTCTGTCGGTGCGACCAACTGGAGCATGAAGTCGCTCAATTGCGCACCTATGTGCAGCAGCTCGAAGAACAGATTCGGCTCAGTCAGCACCGCCGCTTCGGCGCCTCGTCCGAACGAGCGGATGCCGAGCAATTACGCCTCTTTAATGAAGCGGAGGTCGCGGCCGTGTCCGCCCTGGATGCCGGGCCCGTCGACACTGAGACCCATCCACGCCCCAAAAAGAGGCCCGGCCAGCGGGAGGCCGCGTGGGACCACCTGCCTGTCGAGCGGATCGAATATCGGCTGCCGCCGGAGGAGCAAGTCTGCCCCACCTGTGCCCAGGCGCTCCATGAAATGAGCACGGAAGTGCGTCGGGAACTGCATATCGTTCCGGCCCAGGTCACCGTCCGAGAGCATGTGCAATATGTCTATGCCTGTCGAAGCTGTGAGCGCGACGCGCTCACGACCCCGGTAGTGACCGCACCGATGCCACGGTCGGTCCACCCAGGTAGCTTTGCCTCCCCCTCGGTGCTGGGGCACATCCTCCATCAGAAATACACCTTGGGATTGCCCCTCTATCGCCAGGAGCAAGAATGGCGACGGTTGGGGGTCCCGATTTCCCGCCAAACGATGGCCAATTGGGTCGTGTATGCGGCCCATGAATGGCTGCACCCGCTCTACCACGAGCTCCGCCGGCACCTGTTGCTCCAGGACATTCTGCAAGCGGATGAAACGACCGTGCAAGTCCTCCACGAAGACGGCCGGGCCCCGGAGGCGAAATCCTACATGTGGCTGTATCGGACCGGCCGCGAGGGACCCGCGATTGTATTGTATGACTATCAAAAGACCCGGGCGGGATCCCATCCCAAGGCCTTTCTGGCTGGATTTGAGGGGTATCTCCAGGTCGATGGCTATGCCGGGTATCATGACGTGGAGAAGGTCACGCTCATCGGGTGTTTCGCGCATGCGCGAAGGAAATTTGATGAGGCGTTAAAGGCGTTGCCCGCCGGGCAACGGGCCGGCCCCAGTACGGCCCGCACGGGCCTCGACTTCTGTAATCGCTTATATGCCGTCGAGCATGATCTCCGGGAAAGCAGCCCGGAGGATCGCTTTCGCGCGCGTCGCGCGCGGAGTGCGCCCATTTTATCCGCGTTTCACACCTGGCTACAGTCTGAGCAGCCGCAAGTTCTGCCCCAAAGCGCGGTGGGCAAGGCCGTCACCTATTGTCTCAATCAATGGGCTCAGTTGGCGGGATACTTATTGGATGGCCGGCTGGAGATTGACAACAATCGCAGCGAGCGCGCCATCAAGCCATTTGTCATCGGACGGAGTAATTGGCTCTTCAGCAATACGCCGCGGGGCGCGAAGGCGAGTGCGCTCGTCTACAGTATCATCGAAACGGCGAAAGAAAACGGGCTGAATCCCCAAGCCTACCTCCAGTATCTGTTTGAAGAACTGCCCAATCGCGACCTCAAGGATGCCGCAACATGGACGGCGCTGTTGCCGTGGTCGAGCCAACTCCCGGAAGATCTTAAATCGCCAGCGCCCACTCGCCAGTAATATCTTTAATTCCCACCGAAAGGTGGGGATTATTTGACGCTCACAAACACCCCAACATACTTACCATTGAGGACTACGTCTGTCGATTCGGGGCGGGTTGGGCGCCATCGTTCTCAGCTGGTGATGTA
>JAJZAN010000211.1 GCA_021799435.1 Bacillota bacterium
AAGATTTCGGTAAAACAGTTCATTCTATTCATGCTCTCCTTGCTGGCGCTTGATGTCCCATAGATGATGACAAACTCACTGTGTCCCATGGAATCTCTTAAACTCCCGCTTGTATTGCCAAAGGACAGTACTCTCACGCTGCTTTGGTGAATTGCCATAGCGAACCGGGGCCAAATCCCGCAAGACCAAGCTTTTTGGCGGCCCAGGCCGCCAGCGATAGCCACACCCCGGGGCTCACTGCCCCGCGTGTGTGTCGACCCTTTGTTCCGGATGATCCCATCCCAGCCCCAGGCATCCCACGCGTGAAAGAGTGCAAGGACTTCCCATTCCCGATCGGCCACGAGAATGGGGTGACACGAGCGAGGCCATTCCCCCGCAACCCGTTTTAACAGGCCGATTTCGATGGCCCGCCTGTGATCGTTCCGTGGATCTTTTCGCACCGTCACCCAAGCTGAGGGGGGTCCCGTCCTTGGGATCCGTCCCATCCCAGGTCATCAAGGCTTCCCGAATACCTTTCAGAACAGGGGAAATGAGATCCCCTGGGGCGACCGTCCTATGGATCCGCCTATTCCCCCAAAACCGATCCCCGCGTGTGATAGCGTGTTGGGCGGACGTTCCGCCAGCCATCGCCCAGGGTGGATGCCCAATTTTGCTCACCCCCAACAGGGGCCGGTACAAGACGGCCCAGACTCATGCAGCCAGCGTGGTGCGTTGAGACTGACGCCGTGGCCCATGTGTGCCAAAAACGTGTACAATCGAGTCGATTTTAATCATCCGTGTGCCTCTGACCTTGTCGGAAATCGAAGAGCGAAGTCCTCTTCGATAAAACACTGCGACAGAGGAGGCATATTCTCCTTTGCGTCTACACTTTTTACTATTAAGATAATACTGACAATAAAACTGGGGATAAGTTAAGATCCCGTGGGATCGTCAACAGATCCGGGACTTGGTTCGCTTTCAGCGAGCCGACGAACCCATAAGGGCTGGCATCCACAGCCACTTGGTTGGTTTGCGAATTGTTCCCCTTGTCGTAGACCAGGGTCATATGGTCGCAATGGGCGCGCAACGTCTGATATCGATCGATGAGATCTTCGGAGACGCTCTGAAATTGCTGACTGTCCGCCCGATTTCCGGGATAAACGGCGTGAAACAACGGAATGTTGAAATCTGTTGTGACCAACAGCGCCAGCCCCACCGCCTTAAGATCCTCCCGCTGTGGCTTCTGATGGCCCCGTTGGGCTCACTCCGAGGCTGTTTGGGTGTCAATCCCGGTGTAAAAGTTGGTTGCATCATAGACCACGGGAGAAAGATCCCAGTCAAATTCCACCGCCATGTGCTGGGTCAGCCTCCGCTCGACCTCGCGGATTCGGTCCCCCGTTCAGGAGCCCCTGTGGTCCCCAAACCGCTGGCTTCGCAGATCTCCCTCCCGAACAGAAAAATCGTGGTACAGCGCAGTGTGCCGGAACCCCTCGTGCCATGGGGCTTTGCTGCCGGGAGCCAACACATGGTCGAGAACCGCTAACCGCATAGAGGTTCCCACAGACAAGCCTGGGTCGCGCTTCGGTGCGACCGCATCAATGATCTCCACCAGGCGCAAGCGACGGGCCATACTCAACAAGGCTTGGCTGCCACCCGCACGCGGGTGGGTTCGGCAGGCTGCCCCTCCCATCGCGCGACGACCTGCTCAGCCCGCCCCAAGTATTGTTGTTTCACGAGTCGTGATTTTCCATCGACCCGTTTTCCTTCGACCCGATAGGAGTAGACGTGTCCTTTCACTTTGCGCTGGGTAATAGTTGCCATCAACGAACCTCCTGTCCCATGGATTGATAAACAGCAGTGCGCGATCGACCTGCAAAAATCCCTTGCAATTTTTGCGGATAATTTAAGAAATATTTTTTCTGACCTAACCCGTCTGCAACCCAAATTTTGTTGTATAAACACCAATTTGAGGCGGTGCAAGCCTTTGAGGCCAATTTTACCCCTTAACTTAGGAAACTTCCGCTAGATGTCAGAGAGGACTCCTGCTAGATCCCCGGGGACTGTTCACGACTTTCCGGACTGAGTGTTAACGATTTTCCGAAATATACAATTGTGGAAGAAGTCCTGCGGAGCATCTTAGAGCCATAGCGCAGTTCTTCTTCGACCACTCCTACGGGTTTCACCCGATGCGCGTCGCGCATCACCCCTTGGCTCGCATGACCAACCTCGTGCATGATACCGGCTATCACTGGATCGTCGAAGGAGACACCAAGGAATGCTTTGACAACATCCCCCACGGCAAGCTCTTGAAACAACTCCGGCACATGGCTATGTGTGCATTCGAGACCAGCGCATCCTGATCATGATTAAACAGATGCTCAAGGCTGATATCCTCCATGAAGCGGCCCGAGTTGACCAAGGCGCCCCGCAGGGCGGGTTATGTAAAACTTTACATAACCCGCCTACCGGAGTAACCCGCGGACGAACCTTACCTATCGCTATTTCAGGATTCAAGCGCTAAATACTCTAACATGATGTCCCTACAAACATATTCAATACTTCTCTTGTAGGACTTAGTCTTATGTGATACCATGTTTATTGAGGAGGAGTGAGATATGGTACAGTTACACAGCACAACAATTAATTTGTCACCAACGGTTCGCGAAAACGTGACCGCGTTACTAAATCAGCGGGTAGGTCTATTCACAGATCTCTTTGTGCAAACCAAACTCGCTCACTGGAATGTTCGAGGTCGCCATTTTATCGCCTACCATGAACTTTTTGATTCCATTGCTAGCCACATTCTGAATGCGCAAGACATGTTAGCCGAACGCGCCGCGACGTTAGGCGGGTCGGCTGGCATGACGGTACAAGATGTGGGTCAAAAGAGTACATTACCCGTATGGTCAATGACCGTCCGCCAGGACACACATGTGATTCGTTTGCTTCAAGAACGTCTTGGACACGTGGCCAATGAAATTCGCCATGATATTGACACGACCGCCCAATGGGGTGATGCCGACACGACCGACTTATTCACAGAAGTATCGCGCCAACTCGATAAGGATTTATGGTTCCTTGAGGCCCATTTAGACGTCTAAGTCACCGCCAAGATTTGAAGAATAATCTTGGATCAAAGCGTTGACAAGAAGGATACGTTCAGCAAGTAAGTCATCAAAAAAGTGAAGATGATCGACACTTGGCAGGCTGTGGATTTTTTCAGCCTGCCTTAAGGGTTGAACAGCCGGGTTACTGGATGGCCTCGGAATCCCTTGTTCCTGCCTATACTCCTCGCGTCTGACAATTGATGGTTTAGGCGCCCGATTTGAAGATTGGGAAATTGAGTGTCAACAGGGTGTTGAGCTGGGCTTGATGGCGTCCGCCGGTATTGGCCAAACAATCGATGATCGCTTGTTTGAATGGTCCAAACTTCGGATAATACCGCCCATGGAGGCACTCGGCCTTGATAAACTTCCAGAGCCGTTCGATGAGGTTGCTTGAGCTGGCGTGGATACCGGGCGTTATCCAGCACGAGGGTGATCGGCAGGTCGGTAAATCGCTTGACGAGCTCATTGAGCAGGGTGACCACACTCTCACTATTGATGTCGGTATCATTGGTGACCGTGATGACCTCGTGCGTGACCGCGTGTAAGGACCCGAGCGCATTAAAGCGTTGACGCCCGGAGGGTGTCTCGGCAACAGGACGCGGATCAGACACCACCAGGACACCAGGAGCCCAGCCAGGCACCTCAGACGAAATGGGCGGCATCTAATGTAGAGCTCCCCATAAGGCATCGACGAACAATACGTGGCGGCGACCCGCCTTTGCCTCGTCTAAGACGGGAGTGAGTGCGGTATCCAGGAATAACTGCTGCGCGACCGGGTCCGCTTTGGCCGGGATTTGGCCGGTTTTACGACGGTTAAACCCGTTTTTTTAGCCATTCCCGGACTTGGGTCGGGCTACGACGGACG
>JAJZAN010000212.1 GCA_021799435.1 Bacillota bacterium
ACCCCGAACAGCGGAACGTCAACCTGCTTCACTTTAAATGTCGGCATGAGGACCTCAGTTCATCGAGCGGAAATTGTTCAAAACAATGGCCGGCCTGATCGGATTTTCGCGCATCTAAGATGGAATAAGACGTTAATCATCGATGACGTGGGGGTTCCCCCAACTTTCTTTTTGGGAGACAGCATATCCCAGAGTGTATGTACTGGCCACTTTGTAAGTGGCGGCACGCGGCCAGGAGCGGTCGCCCCATGCCGCTCTCGAAATTAGCCGTTCAGTACTGCGCTTATCGCTCAATCACTCCCCCGATCTTGATTGACTAAAACATACTGAATCACGCCGCTGTGCGTGCTAATCTGTTTCGCATCGACATCAGGGAAGTCGATCATGGACAATTCTGGCGCCACGGAGCCGGTGAGAGCCCGCCTGGTAAGAGCTGCACTAGATTGCTTTCTTGCTGACGACTACCATCGAGTCACTACGAGGCTGATTGCCGAGAGGGCCCACGCCAACGTCTCAATGATTCGCTACTATTTCGGCAACAAGGAGGGGCTCTATGAAGAGATGATCCGCGAGACCCTGAATCCGATGTTGACGGTACTTGACGGCCCGATGCTAGCGTCAACAGCAGGCTTTACCGACTTCCTGCGTCTGTATTACGAGACCATGACCGCCCGGCCGGAGTTTCCCAAGCTGATCCTTAAGGTGCTGGCTCTCAACCAGGGACCCGGTCGGCGCTTCATTCAACAACTGCTGGAGCGCGGACGCACACGCGGTGCCCGCAAAGTATCGGCCCTGAAAGCCCAAGGACAGATCGCTTCCGACATCGACCCCGATATCCTGCGATTGGCTTTTGTGAGTCTGGCGATGACGCCAATATTGCTGAAGGAAATCTTTGAGGAACAAATGGGTCGACCCATGGACGCCGGTTTCCTGGAAACGTTGGCGGCCTTCAATGGGCACCTGTTCTTGGCGGGTCTGGCGCCGTGCACGTCGAAATAGCGGGAGATAGATGAATGTCATTTCAGAAGAACTCGGGCGCCGTGCGTCGCTTCGCCAAAGCCATGAAGTTTGGCTCGTGGCTGCAAGACATTCCCCATAAGCTCACCCCACCGCCGTTCCGGCTTATGCAGATTGGTTCGGCCTTCTGGCAGTCCCGGGCGCTCTATGTCGCCGCACGGCTGGACATCGCTACCGCGCTAGGGGATGAAGCGCTTGACGCAAACACCATTGGCGCTCGCGTCTCCGCCCATGCAGACGCCACAGGACGCTTGCTGCGCATGCTCGCCGCGATAGGCATCTTCAAGGAGGCGGCACCGCGCGTATTCCGCAACAATAAGCTTTCCGCCTTCCTGCGCACGGACAACCCGAAGAATGTGCGCGCCATGATCCTCATGCACAACTCCGAAGCGATGAGTCGACCCTGGTATGAGCGGCTCGAACAGGGCGTGCGGGAGGGCGTGCCACCCTTTCAGCTGTCCTATGGCGAGGAATTGTTCGCCTACCTTGACCACCACGCCGACTTCGATACCTTGTTTTCCGAAGCCATGGATAGCGTCGAGGCGCTGACCGGGGATAGCTTTGCCAGCGATTTTGCCTGGGGGCGCTTTGAGCGGATCATCGACGTTGGTGGCTCCCGCGGCACCAAATCGCTCGCTATTTTGAAACGGCACCCCAACCTGACCGCCCTAGTGGTGGACCGCGCCCATGTAATTGCCGAGGCAGAGCATTATTGGGCTGCCAACGGGACGCGCGGTGTGGAACGGCTGCACTTTCAGGCAGGCGACCTGTTGGCTTCGATTCCGCCAGCACAGAGCGAAAGGGACATATTCCTGCTCTCTGCCATCCTGCATGGCTTCGATGACGACACCTGTATTACCGTTCTGCGCAATGTCGCCAATGCCTGTGGTCACACTGGTGCGCGAATCGCGCTATTGGAAATGGTCCTGCCGGAGGTGGGTGCAGATATAACCGGGGCTTCGTTCGACATGCAGATGTTTATGGGCTCGCGAGGCCGCGAACGAACATCGGAGGAATGGACACGTCTATTCAACCATAGCGGCGTCGTGTGGGAAGAAACAGTTGGTCTGCAATCGTTCGGAAATATCCTCGTCTTGCTCCCGACAAAGTCCGTTTGAACGGCCGCATTTGGCAAGTCATTTTAACCACAGTGGGTCGGAGCTGACCATTGCAACTCCAACTGATAGGTCCGCTATGGCCGATTGACCAGGCGTTCAAAGCAATATCTTGCTCAGCCGCCATCAGTGTTTGGGCCTTGAAAGAGATAAATTCATCCAAACTAGAGGGCATAATGACGTGCTGTCGGCGTGAATTGCCCCTACCGCGGATTCTTCCTGCCAGGATACTCCTGGGAATTGGGTTTAGCATCCTGAAACGATTCCGCCCAATTGATGTCGTCAAGGGCCTCCTGCCATGTGGCGCGCAGCCGGACGGGAATCGCGAGCATTAAGTTCAGGTCTTGGCTAAAACTCTCGACCGCGTAACCGGCCTTGCAGGTAATCGGGAACGCCCGATCGGGACTCAACCCGTAGTGTTCGGCCACCTTCTCATGATAGAGGCCGGCGGCATTGAATCCCCACACGGGCCGGCCGAGCGCAATAGCAAAACCCACCTCGAAGACCGTTCCTGAGTCCGGCTCCGACCCCCGAAAACACTGAAGGTTGGCGATGACCGCATCCGCTTGTCGGATCAGCCTGGTATTGCACCGATAGATGTCCGCCGGGCCATCATCGGGCTGGCTCTTCGGAAAGATGGGTGTGATGCCGCGCTCGACGGCATACTGGGTGATCTCCTGGCGGAACGTGTCCCAATGAGACGCAAAGACATCGGGGCCGGCGACATAAACCTGGATATCGGGTCTACTCATGGCGCGCATCCCCGTCAACCGCTCCCTGCGCCAAAAAGGCGCGTAATGCCGGCGCGCTCAGATAGCCCACGTGCCGGCGACCGTGGTAGACGAAGGTCGGCGTGGCCGCCGTCCCGTGGCTGGAGGCAAAGAAGGCCGCGGTATTGGTCTCCACCGCCGCCAAGGCCGTGGGGGCCACGGTGACGCCTTGCGCGGGCAATCCCCCCTGCTCCGTCGTCTCATGAAAGTCGCGCTCATCCTGCGCCCAGGCTCGTCCGGGATCTGGCGCGCTCAGAATCTCGGCGGCCCGCACACGGGCCGTGGCGGGGTCGACGATCGCCACCGGCACGATGCGCACACGCAATGTGCCCGCCGCAATGCGGGGGGCGAGCACGCGCACCCAGTCCCGATGACAAAAGGCGCAGTTCGGGTCGGCGACCATCGTCAACGTCGGTCCTGCCGTCCCGATCAGCAGGCCCGCCGAGGCGTGGGTGGGAAAACGAAAACGCTGGGGCGAAATCGCCTGCTGCGCCAATAAGGACAAATTGTGCCCTTTGGCATCGAATACCGCACCCAGAAAGACGTAGCGGCCATTGGTCCATGCCACCGACCCGCTGGGCGACAAGACCAGGCCGGTCAGCCCGTCCGGTCCTGCGAAGGTCCGCTTGATACCGGCCTGCCCCCGGGACGCCTCCTGGACCAGACGGGCAAGCGCCATGCGTGAACGCCGGCCCGCCCCAGGACCTACAAGAGCGGGGCGTGATGCGGGCTGGGTCGGCGCCAACCACCACCCGACGGTGCCCACGGCCACCACCAGCACACCGAAGATCGCAAAGATCTTCGTCGCAACATTGAGAATCCTGCTTACGCCCTGCATTGGCATAGGTCACCTGCCTGCGTCATGGGAAACATTCGTTTCATGGGTGCGCCCTCTCCTCTCGTGAACGCCCCCGCTAAAGCGACGGCTTCGGTCCATCCGGCTCACTCCCGGCCGCTCGTGAAAGCTTGTCTGTCAAGGCGGGGGCTACCAGAAACAGGAGCT
>JAJZAN010000058.1 GCA_021799435.1 Bacillota bacterium
TTTCCATAGGCCCATGGATACTGAAAGCAACCATGATCCAAGGAGGAGAGATGATGCCCGACGCACAGAACAGCTGGTGGCACATCGTTCACCAGGTTCTACACGAAGAATGGGGATTCGACGCCCAGGTGCTGAAACCCGACACACTGCTTTTTGCAGAGAACCTGGACAGTTGGATGGATTGGACCGAGCTCCTACAGACCATCGCCGACGTGGTGCCTCTAGATCCCACCCGCATCCCAGTCAACGGGCTGAAGTGCGGACGCGATCTAACCCAGTCGTTGGCTCGAATCTTTGGGGAACCCAGTCGTCTAATCCATCAGGGTGCCTAATCCTCCGCTCCGCGACTACACGCTCAAGAAAGCAGGCGAAGATATCGTGGCAAGCCTAATCCAACATCATTCCGTACAGAAGCGTCATTCCTGGTCCCGTCAACTCGTCATTCAAGCCATTCAAGCCCGCCACCGTCAAGGCTTGGCCCTGAACCCCCAAGCACTGGAGGCAGAAGACTCCAGTCTATTGGCCGCGGGACGTCGTTACTTTGGATCGTGGCCGAAGGCCCTCAAGGCGGCCCATGTACCACCCGTTCGCCGGGCCGCCACGTTGCGTCACGGCCGCGGTTACTGGTCACGCGAGATACTCATCACCGAGATCCGCCGCCATGCCGAACAAGGCGATCCCTTGTATGCGCACGCCATGCAGAAGATTGATAACCGCTTGGTCTCTGCCGCCACCTATCACTTTGGGTCCTGGGCTCAAGCGTTGGCTGCGGCAGGGTTTGATCCTGATGTTATCCGAGCCAACCATCGCTATACCCCGGATGCGGTGTTAAGTGAAATCCGACAACTGCTCGGAGGCGGCAGCGATGTCCGGGACACCGTGGCCAGAAGAGATTATCGATCGCTCTATTGGGCAGCCCGCAAGTATTTCGGGGGCTGGCGATCGGCCGTTCTGCTGGCTTCCTCCCTCCACGCCCAGAGCTAACTTATCGAGTGGGGTCTATCGGCAGTCAAAAAGAGGGCCAAAAGGCCCCTCTCTTCTATTCTGGTTGAGAGGATACTTAAGCAAGCGCTTGCTAGGCAAATGTCAGGAGGTCTGCAATGATTTATGCGTTTCACGGGGACTTTGAATCCCCCCAATTAAAGAGCCTTAAGATCCACCTATCCGAAATCATGGACGGCCACGGCCACTCCCAAACGAGCGACCCGGGTCAGGCGGGCCTGGTCTTTCATGAGGTGCTTCCCGAGCGCCCGCGGCCTTTTCGTCGGATGTCCCAAGCCACTTTTGTCGTTGGCATCATCCCTTGGACAGGAGATGCTTGGGAGAAGCCATTAGCTGCGCTCTACCCCCTGTTAGTCCGTTCGCTGTCCAATCTCGCCATCGCGGCTGCCCCGGATCGGCCGCTAGTCTTAATCACACCCGAGCTGGGATATTACACGGTCGATGTCCAGTCTCTCGACTGGCAGGATGACCTCTACCAGCGTATCGCTCCTTTGGCCGGTTCCCATTTGGTTATCGATAATATCTTCGACCCCGACCTGCCGGAGTCCCTGTGGAATGGAACGTCCGTAACGGATGATATGCGCGAAGCCAGCCGAAGGCTGGCAGCCTGGGACTTGTTCCCATCGCCCTATCCTCTGGCCGACACCCTGCCCCCCGAAGACTACAAGCATTTGAAGCGAGTGTTTGGCATCGGCGGGTTGAGCTACGGCAATCTCAGCGCACGCCACGACGGCAACACGTTTTGGATGTCGGCCAGCGGGGTTGACAAGGCCAAAATTGGAACGGTGAGCAGTGACATCCTTTTGGTAAAAGGCTACGATGCCAGCGCACGCGCCATGCGCATTTCAGTTCAACCCGACTCCCGCCCTCACCGCGTGTCGGTAGACGCCGTGGAACATTGGGGCATCTATCAGCGCCACCCGGAAATTGGGGCTCTCATCCACATCCATGCTTGGATGGAGAACATCCCCTCCACATCGGTGAACTATCCCTGCGGAACCGTCGAGATGGGCGACGCCATGTCGGAACTCCTGGATCAAGATCCCCATCCCGAACGGACTATCATTGGCCTCAAGAATCACGGCATCACAGCCACCGGTCCAAACTTCCCCGACATCTTAAGCCGCTTGGAGGGACACATTCGAACTCAAGTCCCCATGATGTAACAACAAAGCGGTCCTTTCGGGACCGCTTTGTTGTTGTTTTGCCCGCCCTCCTTAAACCCACACACATCCGGGATCACTGGCCACCAGGCTCCCGGTCACCGCATAGGCACGCGCCCGCGACCCACCACACGCCTCGCGATAGTGGCAGAGCCCACAAGGCCCCTCAAAACCGTCAGGGTCGCGCAGCATCTGAAAGAGTCCCGATTGCCGGTATATCTCCGAAAACGTCTGGTCCTTGACGTTGCCGGCAGACACGGGCAAATAGCCGCTCGGAAACACCTCGCCGCGATGGTCGATAAAGGCGAATCCCCGAGCTTCCCGAGCTACCGTACGAAGCGGCATGTCGGGGGATCGGCGGTGTATGACCCGGATGTACTGCGGCGCTCCGACAGTCGTCACGCGGAACGGCTGCTTGACGGCAAACTCTGTCAACCAGTCCAGCACCTGCTCAATTTCCTCACCGCTGAGCGCATCCATCAACCGAGCCCGTCCGGTGGGAATCACGAAGAAGAGTTCCCAACTCGTCACCTTCAAGTGTCGCACCAATTCAGCCATCTTAGGCAACTGGTCCACGGTCTGCTGGCTGATGGATGTGTTGATTTGGAGCCCGAGTCCGGCTTTTACGACCGTCTCAGCCATAGCGATGGTCCGTTCAAACGTGCCGCGGGAGCCCCGAAACGCGTCATGGACGAGGCGGTCAGAACCATCCAAGCTCAATGACACCGAATGCACGCCTAGTTCATGCCATCGTTGCACGACCTCAGGTGTCAAGCGCGGTGTGGCACTGGGTGCCACCGCCACCACGAGATTGCGCGCACGGGCCTCTTGGATTATGTCATCTAAGTCCGGACGCTCCAATGGATCGCCGCCGGTGAGGACCAAGATGGGAGGATGAGCAAAGTTTCCCGCCAGGTCGTCCAGCACAGGAATCATTTCCTCCAATGACAGTTCGTCCGGGTCGCGTCGGGGAATCGCTCGAGCCCGGCAATGCCGGCAGTGCAGTTGACACGCCCGCGTAATTTCCCATGTCAGCACGTGTGGTCCATCCGCATATGACACCATATTTACCAGTCCCTTCTATATTGCCGGGTGCACGGGAGTCAAAAGGCCGGTCGGCACCATCAAGACCGCGCACGTGGCATGATCGCTGAGATATCGGGCTACGCTGCCTGCATAATGGTCGGCACGCCGCGAGCGTCCCTTCTGTCCCACCACACACAATGCCACCTGCTGTTCGATTTGGTATCGAACCAGAGTCGGCCCAGGATCGCCGTGCAACAACGTGACCGATACCTGAAACCGGCCCGGCAACAACCTCCTCTTGGCAGCTTCTGCATGCTGCCGCCAAGTGCGCTCGTCCGTCTCCTGCAGTTCCGGATCGGCCGTCGCTCCCGGCACGACGCTCACAATGTGGATAGGGCATCCGGGTGCGAGCATGCGATTCAGTCCCTCAGCAACGCCCAAGGCGGTGGCTGAACCGTCTACAGCCCACATGACCGAAAGTGGGCCGCGCTGTGCGCGGGCCGTGGGATCCCCTTTTTTGCCCGATACTGCCACCACCAAGTCCCCCAGCCAGCCATGAGCCGTGACGGCGTCAATGCCCAAACGCGATGCTTCCGTGAGGAGTTCCAAGCGTGTCGGAGCGTGCTCCACAGACATCCCGAGCCACTGGTACGCTTTGACATGGGAACCTGTCAGATGTTGCGTCACCGCTTTGAGACCATTCCAAGCCAAGGACCCCAGCGTACTCATGGGCTGGACAATGTCCAGCAGCACCAAACGCCCCCCGGGCTTCAGCACTCGCACCATCTCACGGAGCCCCGCACTCCAATCCCGCATGTTGCGGAGTGAAAATTGCGCCGTGACGGCATCAAAGTGCTCGTTGGGAAAAGGCAGATGTTCGCCCTCACCCTCAACCCAGGCGACAGGCGGGAACTGCACGTGGCGCCGAGCTTCTGCCAACATGGCTTTCGAGGGATCGAGCCCCGTCACTTGGCCGAGAGATCCCGCTCGTTCGGCCAGCATCCGCGTGACCACGCCGGTACCGCATCCCACATCCAACACGCTCTCACCCGGGCGGATGTCAAGCTGTTCGACGGCAAAATGATGCCAGGCGCGGATCCCCTCGCCAGACAACACATTGCTCCACTGCTCATAATGGCTGGCAATTTGGTTAAAGAGCTCCGGCGTTTCCATCTCGTCCCCCTACACCCTTGCTTTGGAAAGTGGCGGGCGATCTGCGTCGGCACGCAAAAAGTTCCAGGCCAGACTCAGATCATCCCGAGCCTGTGCAAGCGAGACCTCCGCTCGCCGAAAATACCAGGCCGTCTCTACCTCTCCATCTGCATACCGCCGAGCCCACGCTTCCAGGTCCCGGGTCAACAAGTCGATCCGTTCGCGGAACTGAGAAGCAATGAGCAGAGCCTCTGACTCCGCCGCATCTTGACTAGGCATGCTTATCCCTCGCTGATTCGTCATCATCTTGATCGTACGAATTGCCCAAGATGTGATATAGGGCCACAGGGCCATGTTTGTGGGACCGTTTGGCACGATTTGTCCACCGGCTGGTCGGGATAATCTCATCCGCAAAACAAAAAGCTCGAACCCCGCGGGTTCGAGCGGCCGATTAAGTCATGCCGAGAGGCTAGGAGGGAAATTCCGAATTGGGCAGGTCGGCATGCGGGTGGTCATCATACGACCGGTGGAGCCACGAGTTCCTGGGACCGGCCGGCGGCTCTTTATGGTGGATGCCTGCGTCCACCATGGCCGATCCGCTGAACACAACCCAGTCGGACAGACCCAACACCACCGACACACCTCCCAAGATTAAATCGTGGTGGTACTCAGCCACGCCGCCTAGAATCGCCACAACCATGCCCAAGAGAGCCAAAAGCCAGTCTCGTCGACGACCCATCGCATGCACCTCCATTCCACGTCCCATTCCCCATTAAGTCTACTAACTTAGTGGATAAAGATTTAAAGCTACTGTAGCACGTCGCGCATCAGTCAGCAACCGTTTTTTCGAAAAATCCTAGGACGTGATTAGGATAAGGGGCAGTTAGTGGGAGTGCCATGCCTCACTGCTGGCAATCAAGTCTTTGACGGTCTCAGGCAGTTCTTGGCGAGCGATTTGGTCCAGCGTTACAGCTTCCAATACCGCCCGCACGTTGGCACGGAGAGCCACCCAAACGTCTCGCAGTGGTTCCGCCACCCCGACATATTCCAGCGACTCAGGGCGCTGTCCCCTCACATAGGCCAGAGGGCCTTCGACGGCTCGAATCACGTCGGCCAACGTGATCTCTTGGGCTGAGCGGGCAAGCCAATAGCCCCCATCACCGCCCCGCTGACTTTCCACCAAGCCCGAATGCTTCAGGTCCAGCAAAATGTTCTCGAGAAACTTGAAGGGAATATCTTGGGCCGTCGCGACGCGTTCCGCCTTCATAGGACCAGTCCCGGTGGCCAATTCCGCCATCGCGCGGCATGCATAGTCAGCTTTTGCACTGAGTCGCAATACAGTCTATCCTTTCAACCTAGCGTTGCTCTAAGGATATCACATATGCCGCGAGCAAGCCCTAACGGTCGCGGGATGCCCAATGTATAAGCCCGGCTTGATGGGCGCGAATAACCGCTTGGGTTCGGTCATAGACGTTCAGCTTAGCCAAAATGTGGCTGACATGGACCTTGACCGTCTTCTCGCTGATATGCAGACGCTGCGCAATCTCCTTGTTAGCCAGCCCTTCCGCCAACTGCGTGAGCACTTCCTGTTCGCGCGCTGTCAGGGACTCGGTCGGCGCCGGTGGCAGTGCGTCCCACACAGAACGCCCCTTAGCCACCTGCCGAATGGCCTCCAGCAAGTCGTCGGGTTCGACGGTCTTGTCGAGATATCCCGCCGCCCCATGCTGGCGCAAATATCGAAGGCTATCTGGATCGCGGTACGAAGTGAGAATGAGTACAGCTGTCTTAGGCCAGCGCCTCTGAATCTGCTCGAATGCAGCGATACCGTCCATCCCCCTGCGCAGCACCAGATCCAACAGCACCACATCGCACGGGCGCTGTTCCATCTGCAAAAGCGCCTCCTCGCCGCTGGAAGCGTCCACCTGAATGTCTACTTGGGCGGTGGACTCCAAAAAAACTCGCAGGCCCTCCCGCACCACCGGATGGTCATCGACCAACCCAACGCGGATTACATCACTCAATCCCGTGTGCCTCCTCCGGAATGGTCACCGTAATGTGAGTTCCCCGCCCGACCCGGCTTGTCAGGCGAAATCTCAAGCCGCCTGCGTCAGCCCTCTCACGCATGGTGACAAGACCGTACCCTCCGCGGTGGGTGGCACTCGTGTCAAATCCGGGTCCGGCGTCGCTAATCTTCAATGTCACACCTGTCCGAGACTGCTTGAGGGTGACGTGAACCGCAGCGCCGGGCGCATGTTTCAGGGTATTTTGCAGGGCCTCGTCAAGAATGCGCAGAACCGCCTCATTGACCGCTCCCGGGAACTCTTCCGATAAATCGGCGACATCCCAAGAGAGTTGGTTTCCGAGCACGTCCTTCAACCGAAGCAGCCGATGGCGAAGCTCCAGAGCCAAGGGGGCGGCTTCCGGCCTCAGTGCCTCGATGAGGCGGCGCATCTCCTGTTGGCTGTCCCGGATGACCGACTCCAAACGTTCTCCCAGCACCGCATTGGCTTCCGTCTCCCGCTGGCGCAGGGTGCGGGTCAAAAGCAGCGCAGAAAATAGGTGCTGACTGACCGAATCATGCAGGTCGGCCGCTAATTGACGCCGCTCCGCCCAACGAGCCGTATCGAGCGCTTGCTGGTACAACGCCAGGTGCTCCAGAAGCGACGTCAGGTACCAGGCAAAGGCTCCCAAAATGTCGTGGTCAATGGGTCCGAACGCCCCCATACTGCGCCCTTCCACTCGAATGGCGAGCGGAGATTGCGGGATGGGGACCGTCAACTCGGAGCAGGCATCGTCCAACAAGTAACGGTGTTCCTCAGGGAGACGGGCTGCTTCCCGGTCCTGATAGGAGTATTCGGACTCGGGTCTCCCCGCTCGAATAAACCGGCTGATAACGGCGGAACCTTCAAGAATGCCCACGCCCTCATAGCCCAGTCGCTCGGCCAAGAGCTGCGCCGCTCGACCCAAGAGCTGGTCTCGGACGGTGATTCCCGTCAGTTCCCGGGCGATCGACGCCAGGGACTCCAACTGCTGGTTGCGTCGGCGCATATCCGCTACCAGGGCGGCCCGATCCATGGTCACGGCCACGTGAAATCCAATGGCTCGCAGCAAGTCCAGCGCCGGACCCGTAAACACTTTGGCACCGTCGGCCGCCACATTGAGAATGCCCAGAGGGCGCCCATTCATCTTCATGGGAATCGAGGCATGGAATTTGAGGTCCTCTTTGTCACCCTCAGCATCACGGAGGCGGCTGCAGCGCACAATGTTTACCGCGGTGTCCAAGTGACCCGTCACCATACGGTCCTGACATTCGCACCAGCTCGATTTCAGCGCTTCAGCATTGTTGGCAGCCAAGGCGGGGGGAAGTCGGCTGGCACCCACTTCCACAAACGCGGCTCGCCTGGGGTCATAGCGAAATGCCCACGCGGTCTTCAACCCCAGCACGCGGCTGAGCCGCGGCAAAATCGCGGACATCGCCTCCGAAATATCGGTCGCTTCGTTCAACGACTCTGCAATGTCTTTGATGAGAGCCGCTTCTTCGGGTTCGGAAAGAAGCGGCCCTGCACCGTGATCGCTCATGGCACCTCCATTTAAGCTCTGTTGAGCTGATCCAAACGTATTTCGCCCACCGCGTCAAACCTTATCGAATAATCGTGAGGTCTCCAAACTCGTGCCATCGATAGCCGTGCCTTTCAGCATCGTGATAGGCCGCTCGCAGGTGCTCGGGTGCTAGGAAGGCATACAAAAGCCATAAATGGCTGGTGAAATTATCGTGAAGTCCCGTAATGAGGCCCGATGTCAACCGGGGCGGGCTCTCCGGCGTCACTAAGTGAGTCGTCCAGCCATCCGCCGTCCCTTGATCAGCCCACGTTTCCAACGCGCGCACCACGGTGGTGCCGAGGGCAATCACCGGCCGTCCCGCCGCCTTGGCCGCCATCACCGCCTCTTGGGTGGCTGCGGGAATTTGAAACCATTCCGGCACCAAGGGCGGGTCGGTCTCACCATCCCGGACTTCGTGGCTGGAGACGGTGGTGTGCAGTGTGAGCTCCACCAGCTCAACCCCGCGCTCGCGGAGATGCTGCAATGTTTCCCCGGTAAACGGCCGGGATGCCGACGGCATCTCCGAGGATCCAGGAATGCGTCCAAACAGCGTCTCGTACGTGCTGATGGGATAAGGGCGGTCGACGTAGTGATAGCGAATTGGGCGCCCGACGGTGGACGCCAGCGCATACCAGTCGCTGTCGGTCTCTACTTCCCAGAACCGGCTCTGCGGATGAAAGTGTCGCAGCACGCGCCCGCGGCTCTGGGGGATGCCCAGCGGGTCATGTACCACACAGACGACGCCCTTTTCCAGGAGCGAACCATCCGGCCCTCCGCCCTGAGTCCTCAGCTCCACCACCATCCGCGTTGCCGTGAGCCGCGCCGCCAAGTGGAGCCAATGCATCTTCCCATTGACCGTGGCGGGCAGCGCAGCGGGAATGGTGGCGGAATTGTTCACGACCAGCACGTCTCCCGTCTGAAATGTTTCTGCAATGGACCGAAAATGGCGGTGCTGAAAGGCCCCGGTGTTTCGATCCACCACTAAGAGGCGCACGTCGTCACGACCCAGACCGGCGCTTTCCGGCGGCCGAACTGCGGGCGCCGCCTGAATGCCCAAATCGGTGGAGTATGCCATGTTATTTCACCTCCCGCGAAACGTATCCCGCCGGCGTGCCGTCGAACACCCACCGACCCGTTGCTGCACTGGGACTTCGCAGCAGAGCGACAATGGCTGGCGCCAGCGCCTTGGGGTCGCGCAGCCCGCTGTCGTCGTCTGGCAGCGCCTCGCGGTGCATCGCGGTGTCCATGTCGCCGGGATCAATCACCAACGCGGGAACGTCGGGATGCTCCGCTCCGTAAGTCAACACCAAGAGTTCCAAGGCTGCTTTGCTCATTCCGTAACCAGCCCAGCCCGGATAGCGAGCCCACGATGCATCGCTCGAAATGGCCGCCAAGCGGGGTCCGCGCTGGGAGGTGAGATAAGGATGGGCTTCCTGCAAAACCTGCAGAGCCCCGAGAAGGTTAATATCGAATACCCGCCGCAAGTCCGCGGCATCCAGAGTGGCTACGGGAGCCAGCGGGGGATTGGGCAGCTGCGCCGCGTTCAAGATTAGTCCCCGCACACGGCCGAGTGCGCTGGCCCGACCAATAAAGTCCTGTACGAAGGTGCGCTCGGCAATCGAACCGGCCATTCCCATCACCACCCCGCGCTCCCGGAGTGCCTGCTCGGCTCGTGCCACCTCATCTTTTGTACGCGCACAGAAAGCGACTGCATCCCCGGTGTCCATCAAACTCTCGACCAGGGCGTGTCCCAGACCCCGTGTCCCGCCGGTGACAATCCATGTATCCATGAGAAATCCTCCTCCTTGGGTTTGTAGTCTTAGTCTAGGAGGAAGACGGCGAGGGAAAATCGGGCCGCAGATGTAGTACCGCCTACGCCTTTAGTCGTAGTCCCAAAATAAAAGGCGGCCTCTTGGGCCGCCAGTATCAGGACCAAATGAAGATTACCGCATGCGGTTTCGGGCCACCAACAGGGGCTCGCTGTGGGTGCGCGCAGCAGGGCTTTTCGAGTAGATATAACCCAGAAAGATCAGAATCAGCCCCACCACATTCAACAAAGGGAACAGTGCGGTGGTAGAACCTTGAGACGCCAACGTTCCCGCCATGCTCGGAACCAGGGCGCCGGCCGCAATCAGCAGCGTATAATAGCGGCGGGTCTTCCACCACGACCACAACGAACCCAGCACGACGATTGGTCCGCCAATAGCCGAGAGCAAAATGTAAACCACTTGCGTTGGACCGACAATGCCGTGCTGCCCTGCATTCAACTGCTGCCAGGTGCCCGACAACGTCGGCGGAAACAGCAAAGTGAAGACCAGCAGGGCAACTTCCGCGACAACGAAGTAGAATGCATAACCACGGGCCCACTTGCTGGATCCCAGGGCAAGATGGGTGGTCCCAACCGACATGGCGCCCACAAGACCGGCTGATGCCACAATGTACACTTGGTATTCCCAGATTTGCCGCCAGTTATGGGCGACCGTTAGTGCTTCCATGAAAAAAGCGGCCGCGTACAGCAGGAACGAAATGCCCCACCAGAAATAAAACGGCGCACGCCGACTTTGATAGCGGCGGAACATGTGGACGCCGAACGCTGCTGAAAGCAGAGCGGCCAACCCCATTAACATCGTTGTCATGCAAAACCCTCCCAATCTTTCCGGGCGCGGCATTTGACCACGCGAGACTCTATGTCATGCAACAATTATGGTCTAACCCGCACACGTCCGCCATGCGTCGAATGGACCCTATTTTTGGGTCCACTCGGTCGCCACATTGGTCCCACCTGCCCATATGGCTCACGTTATGTAATGCGGAAAATAAGAACCAACAAAAGCGAAGGAGGTAACCCACCATGTCACCCGGTTCCGGAAATTTCATCGTGGAGGGCCTGTTTCTTCTCACGTTCGTGGTCGGCCTGATCTGGCCCGCGCGGCGTCACCACTAACATTGTTCGCTAGAAAGAAGGAGATGTACCGTGGCTAACTGGACCGTCACGTCCAAAAAGATGTTGAGCGAGGTCATGTCCGCCGAGACCTGGCTTCCCACCGAGATGCCGGAATATGCACAAGGGTTTATGTACATGTTGGGTTCGCTCACCGCCTCGAGTTTCGTCGTACTGGTCATCAGCGGCGTGCTGCTGGCCATGAACGGCCCCGACACCTGGAGCTACAACAGTGCCATGCGGTTTGTGGCTGCGACCCACTTCTGGGCCGTGCAGGCATTCTTTTTCTTCATGATGCTGCACCTGTGGCGGGTGTTCTTTACGGGCGCATGGCGCGGCGGGCGCGGCGCGACTTGGCTTTTAGGCGCCATCGCCTTCCTGATTGCTATCCCCACGGCGTTCACAGGATTTCTTATCAACGGCGACCTCTACTCGCAATGGAATGCCGTGCAGGCTAAGGACGGCCTCAACGCCTTGGGTATGGGTTGGGTCAATCTGACCAACGCGGGTCAAATGTTCGGCATGCATGTGGTGGTGCTGCCGCTCGTGCTCACCGGCGTGATTGGCCTTCACATCATCCGCGTTCGCACCAAGAGTGTGGTTCCGCCCTATCCCACCGCCCCTAAGGAAGGAGAGGCTCAGCAATGAAGGTTCAAAACGACGTCGTCAAAAGCTATCGGATGGTACCCGAAGACTTTGTAAAGCATCTCCTTTCCACGCTGGTGATTGTCGCCGTGGTGGTACTGGCCGCCTCCGCCCTGTTCGGTGTGCCGGAAAAACAGCCCATGACGATTAAGAGTTATTCCACTGCCCATCCTGTAGCGTTCGAGCAGATGGCGCTTAGGGCACTGGACGGCCAGGGCCAAATCGCTGACTACGGACCGCCCTACAACAACGGGACAGCGAGTGTTCAGTCCCCCATGCAAAGTCTGGTAGGCGTGATTCACCCGGTCAATGCGGCGACCGATTTCATCCTGAAGCCATTGAGCATGGCGTCCGCCATCAACCCGGCCATCAAGCCGGCGCTGACCCAGTTCGAAAAGGCTTCTTCGGCACAGCAAGCACGTTGGGAGACGCGCTACACAGCGGCTTTGGCCAAAGGAGTGTATCGCAACGGGGTGGTGGTCACACCTCAGGGACAGTACGGGCCGCTGCCGAGCCTGCTAAACGCCACCTTGGCGCTGGGCAAGAGCGGACTCATGTCGGGTGCGTTGACACGCAACGGCGCTGTGACTACCCGCTTTGACAACCAGAACTACCTGCTCTTTTTGCAGGGTGCTCCGCTTCAAAACGCTCCTCAGACACAGAACCTGCAAGGGCCCAACTGGGGCATTATCCATCCTGCCATCAACGGGTATCCGGCCGCTTGGTGGATGACCGTCCCGACTTGGATTTACCAATGGCCGTTCGTTGTCAACTCGGCTGCACCGGATGCCATGGCTCTCGCCATCGGATTCCTGTTCTGGCTTACATTGGCGCTCACCCCGTGGATTCCGGGACTAAATCGTCTGCCGCGGTATCTGGGCATTCACCGGCTGATTTGGAAGAACTTCTATAAGAATCAGCCTGTCGACACCCCGCCCGCCAAAGTGGAGAAGGGAGGCGCCCAACATGCCTCGTAACAAACTCTGGCACATGGTGCGCATGGCTCTCGGAAGCGTTCTAGGCGTCATTGGATTCGGCACCTTGAGCATGGGATTCGTCGCTCTGAATGTGCCCAGTATGGCACTGGGAGTAGGAGAAATTCTCTTGGGAGCATTCGTCGTCTTGGGCGTCATGTCTCCCCTGCGTCGGAACAAGGCTGCCCAACACTAACGTGTTAGCTTGCCAGATAAGACAGCCTCTCGGCTTAGAGGCTGTCTTTTCGTTTGGCCAGACAATCTCTGGTAATATGAAAATAAGGAGCGAGGGGAAATGAATCAACTGCTTTTAGACCTTCATGTTGCGGCCGCTATCGTGGGATTTGTCCTGAGCGGCGTCATCGCGGTCGGCGTCTTGCGCCGCCCCGCAGTACAAGACTTAGGTCCGGGGTTCTGGCGCTGGCAGCGCATTACCCAATGGACAACTGTGGTGCTGGGTGCAGCCGGCACCGCACTCTACTTGACCGGGCATCGTCCCAAAGACCCCCTGCACCTCTTGTATGGAGCGCTGGCCTTATTGGCCACCATTCTGCTGGGCGCATTCGGCCCGGGCAAAGACCCTCAGGAACTCATGGCGGGTTGGAAAGTCAATCCGCGGTGGATTCTCTTCGGGTTGAACGTATTCCTCTGGGCCATGTACGGCCGCGGTCTCTCAACAGGCTTTTTCGGTGTGTGAGATCGCGTGATTGTTTGGCCAGCATGGACCGAGCCAGTCGCGTCGCCGAGGCAGCCGCGAGTGGCTCTTCGGGCTGCAGCACTGACGTCATGTTCTAGCCCTGTCCAAACTCAGCCATGCTTGATTCAACTGGGCAAAAGTCGACACCTCGGCCTGTCGGGTGCTGTGGGCAAGAGCGCGCAGCGATCGGCTGGCTACCTGAGTCCAATCCATATGAAAGGGAGTCCACCACCACAGATTCCCGTGTAGAAAATTCCGCCAGCGATCCAGCCAGTCGGCCAGAGCCTCCCCCCCAACCTCCATGCCGTCAGAGATGAGCACGAGTCTCGACCGAGGTCCCACAGGGTGGCCCCGATGCCGATACCACAAGGTGGACATGCTGTCCGCAATACGAGTCCCTCCCCCGCAGTCGGGGGCTAGGTCCGAGATTTCAGCCAGCGCCTGATCCGCATGGAAGAGTTTCAGGGGGCGGCTCACGTCGGCGAGTCGGGTACTGAAGACGAACACCGATAAAGGGCGCTGGTGGCGCATCATGGCATGCGCAAATTGCAGCAGGGGCCGGTGAAAGCCCGCCATCGAACCACTCATGTCCAGAAGGAGCGTTATCGGCATCGGCTCCGGACGAGACGCATCGAAATACAGCGTCAGCCACTCCGAACCGACGCGCCCCCGCCGCATCGTTTCACCCGGATTCCAGGCACGGCCCCGCACGCTGGGACGCGGCAAATAGGAGGGCAGGGTGAGCGGCCGCCGGGGGGCGTACCAGGCCACCAACTGAGCTAGTTCTTCGTCGCTCAACCGGTCGAGCCGCTGGCTTGCCATCCGCTCCAGACGGCTCGCACCCTGCACGAAAGTGAGCAACTCCTGGGTGTCTGCCTCGGCTTCCTGCCGACTGGGCGTCATCAACCACTGGGGCGTGGGTGTGACCTGCTCATTGCGGCGTTTCTGGGCGATTTGCGCGAGATAAGTGTCCTGAGCCAGTCGCGGTGCCGCATCAGGACGCCGCAACAAGTCCCGCCATACCCGAAACGCAGCTGAAAACAAGGGCACCTCATGTGCGTCCCGGCACCATACGGTCTTGAGCGCCGACTCGACGGCCGCTTCGTTTTCCCAGTCGATCATTGTCAGGGCCTGCATAGCCAACGTCCAATCGTCCGGCCCCAGATCGAACCTGAGCTCTCTCAGCCCCCGCATTAATACGCGGATATTGTCTTCCAACGGATTCATGAAGCGCCAGTCCCGCTTTCGTGGAGCCATTGTTCGAGACTGGTCATCTCCCGGCCCACCGGCCGGCGCAGCATCTCCACGTCGTCGTAGTATTTCAAGAGCAGTCCCAGGGTGGATTCCACGACCTCTGGAGTCAACACCTTAGCACCCAGAACGCTGAGAGCTTCGGCCCAAGCGATACTTTCTGCCAATCCGGGGCGCTTGACCAACGGCTCCTCCCGCAGACGGGCCACGAAGGCGGTCATCTGCATGAGCAACTGTTCACTGAGTTCGGGCCTCCGCCGCGCGAGGATGGCTCGCTCCCGCTCGGGGCTGGGGTACCCGATCCAGGCATACAAACACCGGCGTCGCAGAGCATCATGCACATCGCGCGTGCGGTTGGACGTCAACACCACCAACGGGATCTCGTCTGCGCGAACCGTGCCTGATTCCGGAATGCTGACCTGATATTCTCCCAGGAATTCCAGCAATAGGGCTTCAAAGGCCTCATCGGTGCGATCCACTTCATCAATCAGCAAAACAGGGGCCGGTTTCATGGTCAGAGCCTGCAGCAAAGGGCGGGCAATCAGAAATTCCGGCCCAAAGACGTCCTGGATTTTTCCGTGGCCCTCCTCCCGCTCTTCTGCCATACGGATGGTGAGCATCTGCCGGGCATAGTTCCAGTCATAGACTGCGCTTTTGAGGTCGATGCCGTAATAGCATTGCAGGCGCAGCAAGGGGCGTCCTACCGTCTCGCTCATCGCCTGGGCGAACGCGGTCTTGCCCACCCCCGGCTCGCCTTCCAATAGCAGCGGACGTTGCAAGCGCAGAGCCAAATAAGCTGCCATCGCCAAATCAGGTCCCGCCAGGTATCCGACCTCTGCCAATCGACTGACCAATTGCGACACGTTTGCCATCGAAATGTTCACGGCCTACCTCCAAAAGACGATGCGCCGGCTCGTCAAGAACCGGCGCCTCATCATCGGTCTATTCAGCAGCCAGTTTCTCCAATGCTCTGCGCATCATCACGCACGCCAGATTGCGGCGATACTCCTCGGAATATTGAGCATCGGAGAGATATTCCCCGTCTTTCGCGCCGGCATCGGCAGCCTCTTCAAATCGGACCGCTGCGAGCGGCCGGCCTGCCAACAGCTGCTCCGCCGATCGGGCGCGAAAGGGCATGGCTCCGGCACCCGTCACCGCCAGACGCACGTGCTGAATCATTCCCTCCTGGATGTCGAGCATGGCCGCCACACCGGCCAAGGCATATCCAGAGGCCGGGTGCGCGAACTTCAGATAGGTCTGACGAGCCGGCTGGGGCTGAGGAAATTCCACCCGCACCAACATTTCATCCCCGGCCAAAGCCGTCACCATCGGCGCGACATACCATTCCGCAGCCGGAATGCGCCGAATACCTCGGGGACTCGCCACAACGAATAGCGCGTCAGTCGCCAAAAATACCGCGGCTAAGTCGGAAGCTGGGTCCGCATGCGCGGCGCTTCCCCCCACGGTTCCGCGATGGCGGACTTGCGGATCGGCGATAAGCCGCACGGCCTCGGTCAAAAGCGGCATGACCTCGGCGATGCGGCTTTGGCTTAAGACGGCGTAGCGCACAGCTGCTCCCACCACCACAACATCGGACGACATCTTGAGGGTGCTTAACTCCGGGATTCGAGTCACATCGACCAAGTGACTCGGCCGAGCCAACCGCAGTTTCATCATCGGCAAGAGACTGTGGCCGCCGGCCAGCACTTTTGCATCGGAGTCCTGCTGCAAGACTTGCATCGCCTCGTCCACGGTAGCCGCCCGGGTATAGCGAAATGGAGCTGGAATCATGACGCCTGTCCTCCTTTCAGGTTCTTGGCCGCCTGAATGGCTGCCCAGACTTTAGGAGGCGTGAGCGGCATGGACAAATCGCCGATGCCCAGGGGTGCCAAAGCATCCATCACCGCGTTCACCACCGCCGGGGTAGACGCAATGGTGCCGGTTTCACCCACGCCCTTCACGCCCAAGGGATTGTGAGGCGACGGCGTGACGGTGTGGTCTAGCTCGATCTCGGGAAAGAACCGGGCTTTGGGCATCGTGTAGTCGAGGAACGATCCCGTCACCAACTGAGCGTCCTCGTCGTAGAGAGCGCCCTCGTATAGCGCCTGCCCCACCCCCTGCACAATGCCTCCATGAATTTGGCCTTCCACAATCATGGGGTTGATGGCGGGTCCACAGTCGTCCACGGCAATGTAGCGCAAAAGGCGTACTTCCCCGGTTTCGGTGTCGACCGACACCACAGCAATATGGGTCCCGAACGGATAGGTAAAGTTGGTTGGGTCATAGAAAGCACTGGCCTCCAACCCCGGCTCCACCCCTGACGGCAAATTCCATGCCAAATAGGCCTGCAGCGCCACCTCAGCGAAGGTCACCGTGCGGTCGTCGCGCCCTTCTGGATGAAAACGGCCGTCATCGAACTGGACTGCCTCGTCCGGAATCTCCAGCATGTGCGCCGCAATAGCCTTGGCTTTGGCAATGACCCGTTCGGCAGCCAAGGCTAGTGCCCCGCCGCCAACGGCTGTCGTTCGCGAGCCATAGGTGCCCCACCCCATGGCAATGCGATGGGTGTCACCATGGACCACTTCAATGTCTTCCAATGGGATACCCAAGCGCCCCGAGACGATTTGAGCAAATGTCGTCTCTTCGCCTTGTCCATGAGGGGACGCTCCCGTAAATACCGTAACCTTCCCACCGGGGTGAACTCGAACCATGGCGCTTTCCCACAAGCCGCCCTGAAAGCCTACCGCACCAGCCACCTGGGACGGACCCAGCCCGCACATTTCCACATACGTGCTAAATCCTACCCCGATGTATTTGCCCTGACTGCGGAGTGCCGCTTGTTCTCTCCGAATGCCTTCGTAGTCCAGCATGGCCAACCCTCGGTCGAGTGCGGCGTGATAGTCCCCGGAGTCATAGCTGAGTCCAAACGGGTTGGTATACGGAAATTGGTCCTTTCGGATGAGATTCTTACGCCGCAGCTCCACAGGATCCATGCCAATTGCCGCTGCATAGGAGTCCATGATGCGCTCAATGAGGTAGGTGGCTTCAGGTCTTCCAGCTCCACGATAGGCGTCCACCGGCGTGGTGTTGGTGAAAATGCCATACACATCGGAAGATGCCTGAGGAATGTCATAGGCGCCGTTGACAATGAGCCCAAACAAGATTGTGGGAACTCCCGGGCCCGCCGTCGATAAATAGGCCCCCATGTTGGCGTATGCCTTAACCCGGACGGCCAACACGCGGCCGTCTTTGGTTCCGGCCAACTCCACCTCGTCTACGTGATCACGGCCATGGGTGGTCGCAAGAAAGTGCTCCGAACGGGACTCGGTCCATTTGACAGGCCGGTCCAAATCGCGAGCCGCAACCGCCACCAGAACCTCATCGGGATAGCAGGCAATCTTGCTGCCAAACCCACCCCCCACGTCCGTGGAGACAATGCGCAGTTTATGCTCGGGGATGCCTAACAGACCGGACATCAGCACCCGATGAATATGGGGGTTTTGGCTCGTCACCCAGACGGTCATTTCCCCCGTGGCCGGGTTATAGTGAGCCGCCGCGGACCGCGGTTCCATGGGATTCGGAATCAGTCGCTGCTGGCGAAAGCTCTGACGCACCACCACCTCCGCGGTCCGAAACGTGTCTTCGGTCTCTGTGCCCACGGTCCAGTGAAGCGCAACGTTGTTCGGGGCGTCCTCGTGCAGCTGCGGCGCATCCTCCCCAATCGCTTGGCGCTGATCGTAAACGGCCGGAAGCGGTTCGTATTCCACGCGAATCGCCTCCAGAGCGTCCTCAGCCGCCTCGCGGGAGTCGGCCACCACCATGGCGACGCCGTCGCCAACATACCGAACTCGCTCGTAAGCCAAGACCGGATGCTCCACCATCTTCAGGTCGGAGTCCGGCGGAATCCAGGCGGTCGGAACGGGCGGCAGAACCGCTTTCAAATCTTGGCCGGTGTAGATTTTAACAACCCCGGGCATGCGCAAGGCATCCGACGTATCGACGTGCACGATGCGCGCATGCGCGTGTGGGCTTCGCAACATGACTGCAAACAACATGCCGGGTATTTGAATGTCATCCGTATATTGGCCGCGGCCCGAGACCAGCCGGACATCTTCCTTTCTGAGCGCCCGGCTCCCCACTACCGGTTGAGTCATGACGGCACCCCCTCCCGTTGCGATGCCGCCGGGGCCGCGGGCTCGTCAACGGCCAGTTCACCAGCCCGAGCGATGGCTTTGACAATATTCTCGTAGCCGGTACAACGGCAGATAATTCCGTCCAGAGACTCTCGAATGTGGCGAAGGTCGGATGTCTGGTGCTGCTGCACCAGCCACGTCGACAACATCAAGACGCCAGGGGTGCAAAATCCGCATTGCAGTCCATGCATCTCTTGAAAGGCCTGCTGCACCGGATGGGCTGTCCCCGGTGCGGCCAGCCCCTCGACTGTCATAACCTGGGTTCCATCAGCCTGCACCGCCAACACGGTGCACGACTTTACCGGCTCCCCGTCCAGCAAGACGGTGCAGGCCCCGCACTGGGATGTGTCGCATCCGATGTGCGTTCCTGTCAGACCCAATCCGTCCCGCAGGTAATGGGCCAATAGCGTGCGGGGTTCCACATGGTCGCTGACGGTTTTTCCGTTTACCGTGATTTGAATCGAAAGACGTGCCTCCATGGCTTCCTCCTTACGAACACGACAACAAATCGTCACATTATGTCGAATTTTCAGCCTTCGGCATATTCATGGTATCATAAGACAACCAATATTTCATCCATTTTCTGGAATTCGGCCAAGCCCCTGTCCCCGGATCGCCAGTCAGAACATTCCTGCCGTCAACCCCATTCCCTCGCCAGGGAATTGATTCCGGTAAAGCGACATCCCTATCATGACTATGAGAAGCCGGGAGGTGCGAATATGATTCCTTACACCATTCGCAATGCCGAGATGACCGACCTGGAAGCCGTCGCCCGTGTCCACATCGCCAGTTGGCGCACCACGTATGGAGGCCTAGTCGAGACATCGTGGTTCGATCAGATGGAGCGCAACCTTGACCGCCGGGTGCAGGCCCGCCGCGAACGGCTGCCTCGCACCGATGTCCACACATTGGTGATGACCTCCCCCGGCGGATTGGTGGTCGGATTTGCGGATGTCGGTCCCCTTGATGGCGAGGACCCACGCTTCGATGGCGAACTCTATGCCGTGTACTTGCTCAAAGGCTGGCAAGGCCTGGGCGGTGGACGCGCGTTAGTCCAGGCTGGAGCCGCATGGCTCGCCCAACAAGGTTTCCGGTCTATGAAGGTGTGGGTTTTGCGGGATAATCCGTCGCGCATGTTTTATCAGAGGCTGGGGGCGGAATTCGTTGAGCATCGCCCCATCACCATTGGCACCCAGACGCTTGCCGAGGAAGCGTACGGGTGGCGGCAACTGAACACCTTCGTGTGACGTGTCGCCTGGCGCGGCATACCACCGAACCTGCGCCTTGGCCATTAAAGCGGGTGCCGCGCCAGGTCGTTCGCCATGCCAGCTCCGGATAAATACAGGATAAAAAATAGAGCGGCAGCGTCACATCAGACCGCCCCGCTCTATCTCGTGTGGGATGACGCTCTCTTTTAGTTGCCGAGCACGTAGACTGTCACTTGCTGTACGCCAAAGTCCCCGATTACCTGCGGATTGGCGTTGATAAAAATGTCCATCCGGTCTCCCTTGATGGCCCCGCCGGTGTCCATCGCCTTACCCAAGAACCCGCCTTGGGGCAGGAAGTTGTCGTGATAGCCGGTCACGTAAACCACCGTGCCTAACGGAATCACGCTCGGGTCTACAGCCACCATGCCGTTTTGCAGCGGCTGACCGAAGGCGTCGACAGGTCCGTACGGGTAGTTGTCCGCTAAACTGGGTCCATAGGACGTTGCGACCATGTGAAAGGCCTTCAGCACCGGGCGGCCGTCAACGGTCGACACCGTTGAGGTAAACTGACCGCGGATGCCCGCCGAGGCGCTGGGCAGTGAAGGCTCCGGAACCGGTGATCCACCGGTGGGGAAGGTCGCTGGCAGCACGGCGCCGCCGCTGCCGCTGCTGCCAATGCTTGTAGCCCCCGATCCCGTAGTCGTCGTGGTTCCCGATCCTGAAGACGAACTATTTCCCGATCCCGTGTTCGCAGCGCCTGGGTTGGATCCCGATGAACCCGATCCGGCATAGGCCGGCACTAGCCCGAATCCCGCCAAAATGTCTTGCCATACCGTAGGGGAGGTCACGCCGGTCGCACGGAACCCATGACTGGTCTGGAAGGCTTTTAAGCCGGCTTCGGTTTTGGGACCAAAAATGCC
>JAJZAN010000059.1 GCA_021799435.1 Bacillota bacterium
TTCAGCAACTGGACCACTTGATACACGAGACTACCCTCGTGCCTGCTATTTCCTTTGTTCGTTAGTGATTTCGCCATGGCCAAACCCTCCTCCTAAAAATGGCTGAATCCCTTGCGGACTGAGCCTTCGCAGGCTTCCGCAGCACACCGCAAACCCGTCCTGACCCGTGACAATGAAGCCTCCGCTGAGGCGTATTTTTCTGTCAGTCAGCTCTTGCGAGACGCTGGTGGAGACCAGCGATGGGTCGATAGTGATCGGGCGCACCCGCCCAAATACTCACGGGCACTCGTTTTCACAGGCCCCATGGGGCGCTCGCCCGGGCTACCCCAGGCGGTTGGTTGGGGGCCTTCGCGTGGCCCCGGGATAGTGGAATGAACCATCCCCCAGGTTCGTCGGAGTAAGGTTAGGTCTTCAGGTTTGGCGGCATTCGGCTGCAGGCCAAGTCCGGGAGAAGCAAAGTTTCCGCAGTGTCTTCAGAATTTCGCGCGCAGGCTCAAGCGTTCCGCTTCAGCCGCATAAGTCTTCATTTTGGTTCACGGCCATTATAGAGAGCCCGAAAAGACAAACCGGGGATTTTGCACCAAACTATGAGTGTCAGAAAAATAACAGCAGAAGGGGAGGGGCCGAGGTATTCGCAATCTTGCGGGGACTCTCCAACCACACCGCAGCGCTGAGTGGTTTTGAGCGCACCCTCGTTTCAATCGAGGGTGGCCGCAATATGGATATGTCCGCGCCATGCATCTGACACAACCTCACCCGAAAGTAGGCCGACGTCTTGAAGGAGAACCAGTTGCGCTGGAAACACCTATACAGTGACGCCCCCGGACAGGGCCATTGCCCAATTCCACCGTGCGGGGAGTTATTAAAGGTGAAAGCCGGCAGCGATGCATACTGTCCGACACACGGGGTAGTGATTCAACCCGCCTCGGTCGATTATTGCTCGCGGTGCCAGAAATTTTAAGCGCGTTCTTGGCCCAGCCCACTCATAGGGCCGCGGACCGTTTATTGCAAGCATAAGAGCAAAAATATAACCCACCGCGTGTGGACCACGTCATGAGTGGGTTATATTAGGGTTACAGGTTTTTGCTCGGCTCCTCGGGAAGGCCATTTCCTGAGGGCTTGTTTTTATCCCAGCAACAATTCAGTCGCGACGTGGCCGATAATGCCGAGAATCACTTTTTCAGCTACTCCCTTCCAGTTGCCGGGGATGGTCGCGTTCAGAATCGCTCCAAACCACAGAGCAGCGCTGACAAGATGCCCGACTCCTCGGACGACCGGCTTCCAAGATGATGCCATGTGTCTCACCCCCTTTCGATCGCCAGATATCGTGGGGTGGTTCGCCCCCAGCATTCAGGGCGGGTTATGGGACCGCTCGTGGAGTAGCACCGCGTGCGTTTCTTGATACGGGTGAAATCATCGCCGCTGCGGACTGTGGGCGCTATCTGCTCGAGACCCTGGGACACGGGGTTCAGGCAACCCTGTGCCGGGCAATCCCCGGCCATATGACTTGTGCCATTACGATTACCCAAAACCGAACAAAGCTCTTCAACCATGTCCGATTGGAAAGCTGGACACAAATCCCGTTTTTTATACCGCTTTATTTGTAAATGTTTGACGATTCTTGTCGAAATATGTAATTTAACGTTGAACAAAAGAAGTAAGTGCTCTTGGCAAACCAATGGAAACATTGGGACGCAAAGCCACGGGTCTACGGACAGGAATGTCTAGGATCGCCGGGTTGCCACTTTCGCGTAGATACTATGTGCGTAACGGCGACCCGTCAGGGTCGCCGTTTGCATTTGTCCGAGATTTTCACCGGGTGCGTGTGTGGTCTCCCGGCTTGGGCCAGCGGGGGGTCTGTAGGAGCGGGTGACGTGGGCGTTCGCTTGACCGTTCGGGTGGTGGGGTGTTGACCATCGAGCATGAGGGAGCGCTTTGTCCGGGCACAGACGGCGGACGACGCTTCTTTCCAACGTAATCAGGAATGCATGTCGGCATGAAAGGGGGTGGCTTCTGCCAACGGGCACCGCGACGCCGCGTCCCCGGGTGGAGAAAACGGCATGGGTCAAAAACTGAGGAGTGTGTTGCAACCGATTGTCGACGGCGAGACCGGCCAGGTGGTGGCCCATGAAGCGCTCTTGCGCGGACCGCGTGGCACCCCATGGGAGTCGCCCGATGTGCTATTTCAGAGTGCTATCCGATTGGGTCATCAGACGATGCTTGAGGCCAATGCACGAAGACTAGCTGTATCGCGTCTGGAACATCTTCCCTCCCATCAGCGCCTCTTCATCAATGTAGATTGTTTATCACCGGACCTGCCGCTCGCGCCCGGACAGGCCCATATCCCCCCGGCTCGGATCGTGTTGGAAATCTCAGAGCGCCAATCGATTATCGACAATCCCTCGTTATTGGCTCAAGCGGCTCGGTGGCGCGCGGCCGGGTTTGCCATCGCCTTAGATGACTATGGGGCGGGTTTTATGGGACCCGGCGCCTTGTTGAAGTTACGCCCGGACATCCTAAAGCTGGACCGCGTTATCGTATCCGGCATCTCTGGCGATCCGATGCACCACACGGTGGTCTGCAACATCGTGAATATGGCTCAGTCACTCAATATTGGTGTCGTGGCCGAAGGGGTGGAAACCCCCGAGGAGTTCTGGCGTTTGCGCGATTGCGGGGTTCGCCTGATGCAGGGATATCTCCTGGGCCGGCCGCAAGACGAGCCGATCTCGGACGCGGTGGCGATCCCCGGGCGACCGGCATCATGGGAGGCATTGGAACTGATGGTCGACCTTCGTGCCCGCGTTGGGCAGGCCCAGCGGCCCCTAGCAGGGCAACGTTGGGAGCACGCCTGATAACAATGAGGGCAATTATGGAGGGTAGATATGGTCGATACACTCATTGTGGATGACACACCGGAGACGCGGATCGTGTTGTCACTGCTTGTGGAGCATGCGGGCGGGCGGGTGTTGGGGGCGGTGGGATCGGCCCGCGAGGCCCTATTGTGGCTGGAAGCGCAGTCGGTCGACCTGGTATTGACCGATTTCCAAATGCCGGGCATGTCCGGCGATGTGTTAGCGGCCAAGATTCGGGAAGCCTGGCCCGCAACCCGCGTGGCCCTCATTAGCGTGCTGGATGACGCCGCTCTGTTTGCCAAGTCGCGCGCGGCAGGGGTCGATTGGCTCCTGGCGAAACCTGTGTTGTTAGAGACCCTGGAACAGGTGTTGCGTGGTGCAGCGTTGCACCGATCGCGTGCGGCGGCGCGTGGCACTACGGTGTGCGACGCAGGACGTCCAGCTTTAGAGCCGGGGAATGCCAATCGTGGCCCGCTGGTTTAAACGTCGAGGCGACGCCCCGATGGATAGCACGGCGCCGCGGGAGGCGACGCCCACGACCGCCTCGGCACTCATGACGCAGGACGAGAGCGACACCCGTTCTGGGCTGCGTCCAGTGGACTCGCGTGATGGGCTGATCTGGGTGGACCCGGCATCCAAGATCCAAGTGACCAATCCCAAGGGGGCGGATGGCCGCTATGCGGTAATTGCTGTCCCGGGCGGGGACAATGTCGTGGTAACTATCAACGGCAATGTGGTTACGGGAACCCGAGTGGTGGAGGAAACGGACCACATCCAGATGCGCCTGCCCGTTCTCGCACCCCAGGCCGCTACGGCGATCACCGTGTCCCCCGACGGCATGGAAGCGGTCCTCACCGTGACCTATAAGCCCGGCGAACGACGGATCGTGCGACCGACAACCCCGGCGCCCCGGCTGGTGATTGCGCTGGATGTTTACCCCATTGAACCGATGCGTATCACTCTCGCGCAGGTCCGCACCGAGTTAACCCGGAGTGGGGTGAGCGTGGGCGTCATCGCGTCGGACCAGATACAAGCGTTTCTGGACCGCGGGGAATCGGGCACGTTGGTGATTGCCCGTGGCACGGCCCCCATTCCTGGCGCTGGAAGTGTGGAACTGCTGCGGCCCGATGATGCGGTAGGGCTGTGGTTCGTGGAGCCCGGAACCATCATTGGTCGGCGCCGACCGGCCCTGCCTCAACCCGGGGTAACCGTGACCGGCGAAGAATGCCTGGCCCCCGTGATCGCGCCCGGGCGAGAGGTTCGTTTGGGTCCGGGTGTCGCCCTCATGAATCGGGGGGCCTATTTGGTCGCGAACGCTAAGGGGTATGTCGTGTATGAGTCCCAGGTTATCGACGTGGTGTCGCAACACGAGATGGACAACATTGCTCCAGATCCCGAAGCGCTCGTGGTCATCGGCGACTTAACGGTCCGCGGCAATATCGTGGACCGGCATGTGGTTATCACCGGTAATCTGGTGGTTGCCGGTGATGTGCGGGGGGCCCAGGTGGCTACTGGTGGAGCCGTGGATGTGCGCGGCATGACCGATCAAGCCAAGATTACCGTGGGTATCGGTCGCTATGCCCACCAGTACGGGCGTCGTCATATCACGCGACTCATCGATGGTCTCTACGATTTGGAATTGACCATTAAGGATCTCGAGCGCCAACTGGGACCCGAAGCCCGAGATTTGGGGGCGGTCATTGCCCGCCTCATCCCGACGAAATTTGCCGATGTTGTGGAGTCTCTGGGTATGCTCGAATCGGCTTTGGCATGGCCCATGGTTCGCTGGCACGATACCCTGGGGTGGGCCATCCGACAAATCCGACAGCAGATGGATGAGGATTTATCCGACAGTATGGTGCGGGCGTCGTTGTGGGCGCTGCGCTCGGAACTGGAGATGATGGACTTGGATGAGGTCGTGGAGGAGATCCCGGTCGGCCGGCATTCCATGCCGGTGCGATTGAATGCCGTCAATCACAGCGAAATTGATGGGGTTGGGACGATGACCTTGGATTCCATTCACACTTCACGCATCGTAGCAGATGCCGTGATTGTTCAAGGTGAGGTCGTCGGAGGCTTTCTCACCGCCCAGCATCGGATCGAAGCTTGGCAACTCGGCGACCCGCAGGGCACCGAGACCAGTGTCGAGGTGCTGGATGCGGACGGTGAAGTGGCGGCGGAAACAGCGTTTCCGGGGGTGATGGCCGCCGTCGGAGGCGAGCGGTATACGCTCACGTCGCCGCGCTTCAGCGCGTCATGGCCCCCCAAAACATGGAAAGGAGGTGACAACCAATGATGAAGCGCTGGGGCATTTCACTGTTCGTTGCAGCCATGCTCTTGACCGTGTCCGCGCCAACACATGCGAACGTGGTCACGTCCGGCACTCCGGGGCACCCAATTAGTGCGCAATCCAATCCCGGCAGTGCAGCCGGGCAAACGCATCGGTCGGCGACCGGTAGTCTGGCCAAGGTGATTCATGACCGGGCCGTCTATATCTGGGATTTTTAAGATGGGGCGTCAGGAAAAACGACGAGGTCGGGACAACGAAAACGATTCGACGCTTGGCGGGAGGTACGCATGATGGATGTGTCAGCTCGGTCAATTTGGATGATGGAAGAGGAACGTCGGCGATTTGCACGCGATCTCCATGATGGGCCCGTGCAAGTGTTGGCCAATACGAGCATGCGGCTGGATGTCCTCAGTCGCATGCTGGAGGTCGACTCCCACATGGTGGAGGGTGAAATCCTGCGGATTCGTCGACGCATGGGACAGGCTGTCATCGAGATCCGGCAGTTGATCTATGACTTGCAACCGGTCGCAATCGATGCGGTCGGTTTAACGGCAGCCTTGGCGGCGCTTACCCATCGCTTGGAAGAGGATTGGAGCATGCCCATTACGGTCGTCGATGAGGTGAATGCCGGGGCACTGTTGAGTCCGGAAACCGGGATGATGTTGTATCGAGCCATCCAAGAAGCGGTGACGAATGCCGCGCGGCATGCGCAGGCCAATTATATCCTGGTCCGGCTGACACACGAAGCGGGCACGGTCCACTGCGAGGTGGTTGACGATGGCACCGGATTCGATCCCCAGGCACCGCGGCCCGGGCATTATGGGCTAGGCACGATGAAGGAGCGGTTGACCCTCGTCGGCGGCACCACCTCAGTCGATTCCACCCCGGAGCAGGGAGGGACTCGGATTCGGTTTTCTGTGCCCGTCGACCATGCCTAGCGCGAGTGCCCTGGCCGCCCTGGGCTATCACTTTTACCATCGTGGGTATTTCGAGGCGGCACATGATTATTGGAGTGACGCCCTGGAACGTGGTGTTGATCGGACGGTTGTGGCAGAGATCCAGGATGGGCTCGGTCGGATGGCTGCCCAGCGTGGTCGCCCCGGCGACGCGGTGGGACACTTTCAGCAGGCCTTAGCCGCGCTCCCATCAGACGCTTCGGCAGCGACTCGTGCGGCGATCGACATGCGGAGCGCCATGGCGTTGGCGCGGCTCGGAGATCGCGACCAGGCGTTGCGACAGGCGTATCAGGTGGTCCAGACACACAAACCGTCCGAGCCCATCAACAGCGCCCTACGGATCAATTTGGCCGCCTTGCAAATCGATAATGGCCTCTACCGACTCGCGGTTGATACATTGACAGACGCGCTGGAACATCTCGGGACCGAGCAGATTCCACGGTATGGTTACGCGCTCCAAACCAACTTGGGCATCTGTCTGCTGGAGACCAATCGCATTTCCGATGCCCGGGCGTCCTTTCTCCAGGCATTAACACTGCCCACGGAGAGTACCATCCATGCGATCAACGGCCTCGCGCGTATCGCGATCGTGGACCACCGGGTGGACGAGATGGCGGTGTGGGGCGCGCGGGCCTTTGCGCAGATGTGGGATACGTTGATGAGCTTTGAACCCGAGGAGCTAGCCCGATTGGCTGAAGTACTCGGTCATATGGCCCTGAGCTTCGACGATGGACGGCTGGCTGTCCGCTTGTTCGACCGAGCGCAAGCGTTATACGGACGCGTCGGGTTATGGGCGGAGTGGAGCGCCCTGAATGCCGTTTTGACCGCGGCCGAGCAGTTGCCGGATCAGCAGGCCAAGACCGGGATGGCGGACGAATTGCGCCGATTTGCCGTGCTGTTAGAAAGCATGCTGGCCCAGGAGCTGGTGGATTCGCGGGCTCCCGCCTTAGCCGATGTGCGTCATTGGATGGCAGACCGTCTAGCAGAATCGTTGGGATGGACGCAGGATGAGCGTCAACACCTCGCCTACGTGTGTCGGCTCGCGGATTTGGGGTTGTCGGCCGTCGGTATCTCGGACATCCATGAGGCCGCCGGTCAGGCCGATCACCCGCTCTATGAGCGACATCCCGAGCTCAGCGTGCGCCTGTTGGACCGTTTAGAACTCCCGGAGGCCGTCGTGGCGGGGATCCTAGACCATCATGAGCGTTGGGATGGATCCGGATTCCCCGGCGGAAAATCGGGTGCGGCGATTGCACGAGCCGCCCGCATCTTTGCCACGGCCGACATGTATGCACGGCAGACGATGGCGGGACAACGGCATCGGGATGTCCTGCACCACATGCAAGGGCAGGCACAGGGGGGGCTGGACCCCGACTGTGTGGCGGCATTGCTTGAGGAGTTTACGGTGGAGGTCTAATCCCCCGCAACGAGGAACCACGGGGCGCGGGTTGCCGTCGGGTGCGGTGTCAGGGCTCGGGATGAGCGGCAGCGTCGGGGCGCACGACCCGAGACCTGATGGGGATGAGGGTCCCAATGTTGAACCCGTCGCGAGAGGACTCCGCACAGTTTGACCACGGCGGCGGAAAAATGCCTAAATGCCCAGTATTGCGTCGCCCTGATCGGGTCACCAAAAGGAGCGTATCCCATGCATCATGTAGTCCACACGTCGTGGTCCCAGGTTGTCATCTATGGCGTCCTGCTCGCCGGATTGCTGGTGGGCATCTGGGAATGGGAGGACCTCGCCCTCCGGAAGCGCTCGGTGTGGGCCGGGCGTGCGACCTTGACGATCGGCGTTCCGTTCGCGTTGGCCGTGGTCAACCGTTGGGGCCTCATCGATGTGCCGTACGGCGTAGATATCGTTGCCCTCATGACGATGTGGTACCTCGTCCCCCCGTCCCGCTGGAACTGGGTGGGGAGCGCCGCGGTGCACCCAAACACGCATCCATGAATTCGGTCCGACTAATCCTGTGTCTGGGGCCGGCTTGGCGACCGTTTTACCCATTAACCGTTGTTTGGGACCATTTTGGGGTTTCTGTAGGAACGCCTAGGATATTCGTTCAACGACCACGGGCCGGGGGATCCCAACTTGGGAAGCCCTGCCGCAGACGGCGTGAGTCTCCGCTATCGGCCGTGATGCCCCTCCAGCTGGGTGAGGACATATTGCGTGGCGTCTTTGCCGTACCGCTCCCGATACTCGGCCAGCAACATATGGAGCGCGTGCTCGAGCAAGCCGTCGCGGGTCTGGTTGTCTTTCTTGCTGGTGATGGCAATCACTGCAAAGTCCGTGTCGATTTTAATGTCGGCCATAATTATGCCTCCTCACAAAAAGGCTAGTTGGAGTTCTCCCACTCCTCGACTGTCTCCCACTGGGTCCGCGGCGTTGGGACACGTCCCCAGTTTTGAGATTTAAAGAAGTCCGCTGCCTCCTTCGAAAGAGGCACCGTCCCCTGGATGCGCTTCCCAAATGGGGAGTTATGCGGTTGTGGGGCGTCGGCCACATAGACCGTTAGTGCGTACATATCCTGTAGCTGTTGGTCCCGCTGTTTCTGATACGCACCGACCATCTGGCGGTAGGGGCTGACCAGTTCCTTGAGTTCTGCCAACGCGGTAAAGTCCAGCTTCTTATCCGGCTTCTCCTCGTCGCTCGTGACCGCGAAGCCCAGCCGCGCTAGTACGCGATAAGCGTCCTGTGTGGTAAACGCAATGGAGGCAAGTCCCGTCATGGTCGCAAGGACTTGCTTAATCGGGAACGACCGCCCGCCAACTTCCACCCGATACTTCGCGGGCCCCTGCGGCTCCACGCTGGCCATGGCCTCTTCAACAGACTCTGCCGTAGTCGTATAGGTGCGACCGCGCAAAGTGAATTCCAACTCTAACCCCCCCCTTTATATACACCTATTCTTACACTTACACCTATCACGGTCAATCCCACGCAAAACGTTTTTAATGTCTATTTTTATGTGTTACACTGTTACCGTAACGATAATTTGAATCATCGTTACGCCAGACATAGAAGGGATGGGGGATTATGGCCGACGTCGCCGCGTATTTGCGAGTCAGCACCGCCAATCAAGCCGGGGAAGATAAATTCGGCATCGAGGCCCAACGCAACAGCATCGAAGAGTGGGCCAAGCAGAACAGCGCCACCATCGTGGCCTGGTATGAAGATGATGGCATCAGCGGTGCCACGTTGAATCGCGACGGCCTCCAAAGCTTGCTGACCGACGCCGAGCAACACCCCTTCATCGGGGTGCTTGTGGCCAAGATGGACCGCGTCGCCCGGGACTTGATGGCGCAGCTATGGATCGAGAAGGAGCTCCTAAAGCACAACGTGGAAATCATCAGCGTCGCGGAGCCCTTTCGCGGCCAGGACCCCGCGAACGTCCTCTTCCGGCAAGTGATCGGTGCGTTTGCCCAGTTTGAAAAGTCCCGGATTGCCGAGCGCATGGGCGGCGGCCGCATTGCCAAGGCGAAGACCGGCGGCTATGCCGGCGGCGCGGCCCCGATGGGTTACCGCGCCCAGCGTGGGCAAAAAGGCCTCACGGTCGACCCCGAGAAGGCGGAGACAGTCCAAACCATCTTCCAGCTGCACGCCGATCATCCCGACTGGTCCCTGCGCCAGCTTGCCCAAGTATTGAACGCGGCCGGCTATACCACGGCCCAGAACAAGCCCTTCCATGCGGCGCAGGTCCAACGGGTGTTGAAGCGCGAAAATTTTTACCAGGGGGCGTACACCTACGCGCAGGTGGAAGCCCCGGGGCAACATTCCCCGATCTTGGCCCCGAACGCCTCCTGACACCCCAGGAGGTCGCTGCTCTTTGCGGTGTGACGGCCGCCACGGTGACGCGCTGGCTACGGGGCGGGCTCCTAACGGGCCAGCACCTCCACGGGCGGTGGCGGGTAAGCACCACCGATTTGCGCACGTTCATTGATGCACCGGAATTAGACGTATGAGCCAGGCCAGCACGAGGCGGTGCTGCCCCCAAAAGTATCCGGCCGCGCCGGGTAAGAAAGGAGACTAAGCGAGACGATGCCTAAGCCGACCAAATCCATCATCGCCACGGCCTATCATGAAGCCGGCCACGCGGTCATTGCCTATCTGGAAGACCTCGTGCTGCGGGAGGTGTCCATTGTGCCCACCAGCGACACGTTGGGCCACTGTCGGTACGCGCAGGCACACCACTTCAACCCCGAGGCGCGCGTCACGCCCGCCATGCGTGCCCGTATCGAGGCGCACATCATGGGTAGTCTCGCGGGCCCCGAAGCCGAACGCCGGTACCGCGCCGCTATAACCACGAGGGCGCACAGTCTGACCGCGCCGTAGTGGTGTCAATGGCCTCTTTTATCACGGGAAGCCCTGAGGAAACCAACGCCTATCTGCAGTGGTTGCTGGTGCGCACGCAGGCGCGCCTGACGACGTTTGGGTCGTTGGTGGAGGTGCTGGCCACGACCCTGATCGCACACCGGCAGCTGACCGGCGCGGAAACCAAGGCCATTCTGACGCAAGCATCCACTCATTCGGATGATCCATGGGGCGCCACGCGGCGCATCCACGTGGAACCTGTCACGGTGTCGCAGGAGATTCGGTTTATCAAAGTGGAAGGAGGGCCATGCCCTGAATAGCACATTTGCCACACAGGAAATGCACCGTCTTGAAGATTGGCTGGGGCTCACGCTGAACGGCTTCTTGTTGGCGGGGCTCATTGAGCTCCTCCGTTATGATGAGCACGCTCGAGGTCACTATCTCGATGAGGCCACACTACCGTCCAAATCGCATCATCAGCCCCTAGAGGGCCCGTTCACCCCGCAAGCGTTGCGGCTCCTTGACCCCGATGATGCGGCCCCGCTCTTTCGGCTGGCGGCCGTGCAAACGGACGATGAACTCAACCAGACGTGGATTGGTCGCGCTCTGAAAGATCGCCAAGTCGCGTTGCTTCGGGGAGCGCATCTTACCGCGCAGGATACCTTCGGTATTCACGGCCGGGAATTTCTCGACTGGACACGCTGCCGATTCCTTCTCGACTGGAATGGTGATAAGAAAAAAGGCCCCGGCGCGCGGCCTCTGGCAGACTGGCCCGAATCCCCGCGCCTCTCGTTTTTGAAAAAACTGGAGGCAACGCGCACGGCTATTCCCTACAAAGCCGCACAATGGCATCGTAAGAAGCGAGCATTTTATGAAACGCTTTGGGAATCCGACAGCATCCATTGGGAAGATAATCTCGGTATCGGTGCCCCTCTCTATGATCCGCAAACCGAAGGGTTTTCTGACTTGGGGCAATCGATTCGTCAATTTAATGCCTACGCGCGTGGATTGGGCAAGCCGGGACTTTGGCTTTTCGCGGACTACTCCGATTTCTGCGAACCGAATACATGGCTTTCGACTTGACGATGATAATTCTCCTCGGTTACAATGGGTTTGGGAAAGTCTGTCTATACCCTATATAAAGATGCGTCGTTGATCGGGCGACTTGATGAGCAAGCGCCGACATCGCATCTTCCCATCGGAACAGCTAGCCGATAAGCAGCGGCTGACCAGCGCATTAAGCGCGGGGTCGGTCGTTTTTGTTTTGCGCGAAAGGAGTGTCCTCATGAAACAAATTACGCGCCTCCGCTTGGATCGAGGCTGGAGCAAGGCCGAATTAGCACGACGCGCCCAGGTGCATCCGTCGCAGATAGGCTTGTTTGAGTCGGGCCGACTCCTTCCGTATCCCAGCCAATTGGTCAAGCTGGCGGCCGCCCTCGAGGTGGATGAAACGATTGACCTGATGGCGGAGATCCCTACACCGCCCAGCCAAATCGCCCAATAAAGAAAACCCCCGCCGCCCCGCGAGGGTCAATTCCCCGGTCACACCGGAAGGAGGTCCGTTTATGAGTGATTCTGCGTCCATTGTACCATTTTCCACCGCCAGGCGTAACCACGCAGCCCGTTTTCTTCAGGCTTACAGCGACGGCCGCCAGCAAATCCTTGATGAACAAGAAGCCCGGATCCAAGAACTATTGGAGTTGCCCTTCACAACTCGGTTGGCCTATTTTGAGTTGCTCGAGCAAGGATGGCGGGACGTCTTTCCGCCCACTGTCCAGCAGCTACTCCGAGAGGCGTTGCTATGAGCGCTTTGGAGACAGCTTCCAGCTATGCTGACCTACACTGGGCGGTCATTCCGCTCTGTGGCGTCAAACATCAGTGCCCGTCCCCCGGAAAGGTCCCGGTCAACTTGCAGACCGGGACGCATCTTTCGGGCTGGCAAGGTCGCGGCATTCCAACACCTGATGAGTTGGAGACGTGGTTGAATTCTCCCTTGGCGCTACGGGCGAATATCGGTGTGCTTACGGGGCGTCCGTCGTGGCTCATCGGAATCGACATCGATGGGGAAGGCGGTGAGTTCCTGCTAAACAAGCACGCCCAGGGCGACCTACCGCCCACATGGGAATACCAAACAGGCGGTGGCCGTCGTCTCATCTATGCTTACGAAGAAGGACTGCGGTCCGTCAAAATCTCCGGAGACGGCGAACACGAGGGCCTCGAGATCCTCGCCGACGGCCGACAGATGGTGCTGCCGCCAAGCGTTCATCATACGGGCTACACCTATGCGTGGCAGTCAGGTCGTGACCCGTGGTCGGGCTCTACGCCTTTAGCCCCGTGTCCCGCGTGGGTGCGCACTTTAGCAGGTGCCAATGCGGCCCCCAAGGACTGGGTGGCGATTGCTCGGACGCCCGTCAGCCATGGCGGCCGGCATCCGACCATCGTCCAACTGGCAGCGCATATGGCCAGCAAAGGCGAGGCCCCCGAGTACATCGTCGCGATTCTCGAGGCATGGAACGAAGCCCGTTGTAAGCCGCCAAAGGATGTCACTGAAATCCGCCGGATTGTTGCATGGGCCCTCGAACAGCATCCCCCCGAGTCGGACAAACCCGCACTGGCTGAATGGAAGACCAAGGACCAGTGGATCCGCTCCAAGGCCAAAGAGCTAGGATGCTCCCTCGAAGCCGCGCGACAGATCGTGGAAAGGGGGATGGGGGCATGAGTGATGCCTTCGAGACGCCGTTTCCGGCGGGTCACTTTGTGCGGGACTATCTGAACTATGCCGCCGAAAGAACCGACGCATCCCACGCCTACCATGAAGTCGCGGCGCTCGTTCTGTTGGCACTAGCCACACCCAATGTACGGGCGTCCTTAACGCCGTACCCCAACGGCCTCCCGACCAATCTCTACGCGCTCGTCGTGGGCGATAGCACACGGTCCCGAAAATCCACTGCCATTAGCCTGGCAGCCGACATTGCCAGCGCGGCGATTGCCGGGAGCCGTATTCCTGATGCGTTCTCTCCGGAAGCCTTCGCGGAAGCGCTGGCCCAGCGTCCGAGGGACTCCACCCTCTGGACGCCCGATGAATTTGGGGAGACGATGACTAAGCTGCGATCGGCCAAGTATATGAGCGGTCTGACAGCCCTCCTTTTAACCATTTACGCTGGGAACGACTACGAGGTGCGTCGCCACTCCAAACGGGTGAAAGGCGGAGGCGCCGAGGAGGACACGGACCGCATCGAACAGCCGAACTTGAGCATCCTCGGGGCGACGACACCGGCCATTTTCGAAACGCTGACCGAGGCGGAAGTCACGTCAGGGCTTCTCCCCCGGTTCGCGATTGTCAATCCCACGACCAAGCCGGCGCGGAAGCCGTTTTATGAGGTGCCTGCTGGTATTGAAGTCCGCCGCAATCAGCTCGTGTCGCGACTCCACCACATCTATGACGCGGCTATTGCGCGGCCGCATACGGTCGAATTCCAGGAGGGAGCGCTGGAGGCGCTAGACGCATTCGCCCAGACACTTGAGGAATCTACGGAGTTGAATGAAGCAGTCCGGACCATGCAGCAACGGTTGTCGGCCATGGCGGTCAAGCTCGCCATGCTCTCGGCGGCCGGCTGGCAGGATGGCATCCGCCCCAATGAACCACTTCGCGTGGCCATTCAAGACGGCGAAATGGCCGTGGCCGTGGCACAGCGCTGGGCTGAAGATTCTAAGGCGTTTGCCGAACGTGTCGGAGAGACGCGCTTCGAAACAGTGTTGCAGAAGTGCATGCGTATCGTCGAGGCAAAAAAGGCCGTCCCACGGAGTGTAATTGCCCAGAACGCCCATGTTCCCAAGAAATTACTGGATGACATCGAGGCGACCGCCATCGACCGTAAACTCATCGAAATTCGAGAAGAGCAAAGCCCGTCTGGACCTTCGCGGGTTATCTGGGCGTGGGCGGGCGCGCGCAATCTCACGGTTATTCAAGGAGGCAAAAGCTAGTCTCTTAACTCTCTTAGTATCTTTATCACTTTTTATCTTTTAGCATTATTAGCTTTCTATTCCCCTTATAGGGGACAGGTTATATATAGAAGGCGTTGCTAAGAGTCTAAAAGTGCAAAAGGTGCGAAGGGCGGCTAAAGGAGGTCCGCATGAACGAAACCCCGCCAGCACTCGTTGCCTATGTCTGTCCCAAGTGCCACCGCCATCTCGTGGACGCGCCGCGTGGCGCCTCCGTCAGTTGCCCCCGATGCGGCGTGTGGGCGACGGCTCCAGCCAAGCGTCGGCAAGGCGTCCCGCGGAAATCCGCACAATCCCGGGCAAGTCCGCGGACACCGGATCGCCATTGAGGCTGTCAACGCGGTGATAACACCGCCCCATCGAGGTGTTAACACCCGGCTCAAACGCTGTCCCCGTGCGGGGTGTGGGTGTTATCACCCAGCCGGTGTCGATGGCCGAGCGGGAAGGATCTGGGTTGGACGGCCGCCGTGCTACGCTCGATGCGGGGCGTTGGCCAACTGGTCAACGGTCTACAATCTGAAGCTAAAGGGGACGGCCATCATGAACAACGGCGAACGTGACGTCCGATCGCAGCTCTTCATCGGCTTAGCGAACCTGATTGGCGTCAGCGAAACCCGCGGCGCAACCCAAGCGAGTTATCTCCAAGGCGCGCTCAACAACCTAGTGCCGGCAGCACTGACGATCCTGACGTTGCCCCATGGGCCATCGGATCCCAATTCAATGCCCGGGCCCGGCGGCCACTAAGACCAGCAGCACTCCAAGAACCCCGCCTACCCGCGGGGTTCCTTCTTTACACATCATGTCCACGCCACACGGTCGATGCAGCCGAACAGGAAAACATGCCGAGGGAACCGAATGTCCCCGTCATGATTACGCCAAAGACGACCTTCTGGTCTTCGATAAACACCTACGCACCATTAATCCAAGCCGGGGCGGCAATAATCAGTCTCGGAGCCGTGGTTTGGGTGGGCGTGTGGTCCAACCGGAACACAAATCGCACGGTCCAGGAAATGCAGGCACAACGATCGTTGAGCGTGCGTCCATGGTTAGAAGTTGGACCGAATGCTTCGCGTTCCCCATTGAACACTATCACTATTGAAGATCCCAACAGGCCGCAACAACCGCCAGCGTCGTTGTATTTGACGAACTCCGGTGTAGGAAAAGCCTACAGTGTCCGTGTGCGTGTCCCAACCCAACGGGGATGGATCGTACTGAATGACGGGATTGTCGTCCCATCGGATGAAGAGGTAGAGGTTCATTTTCCTCCACCGGCAGGTCCTTTGCTTATTACCGTGGCTTACGAAGACTTGGATGAGGTTACACATGGATTCACGATCACCTTTGAACGATCCAACCGATTCACGGTTAAGCGATGGAAGCCTCAAAGGAACTAGGAGGAATAAAATTGGACTTTACACTCGACCTAATGACCGCACGAGGTTACACCGAGTCATGGGGTTTTCACTGGGTACTGTCCGGGTGGGAGATTCGCACCGTCAAAGAGACCTTCTTAACAGGTCCAGACGGGCGCGACCGCGACCCCGATCCTCGCCAGTGCTGGACCGCCCTCTATCGGTCGCTGTTAGGTGCTGGCGTTCCATACCCTTCCACATTCCCGGATTATCTCCAGCGCTTGTGGGAACGTTTATCGGTCGACCCGGAGTGCAACGTAACGGAGCCGGCGAAACAGTTGGAAACATGGATCGAAGTGATACGCCGCGAACACCCCCGAGATCCAGCTTTTCACGATCCCATCATCTAACCATCACGCATCTTAGCGCTTCCCCCGTGGAGGCGCTCTTTTTATACCCCGAAAGGAGACGACGATGTCTCAAAATACCTCACCTTGGAAGCCAACCCGGAAACAGGTAGCCGCCTTAGAAGCCGCACAGGAAGCCGGGTTGAACCGTTCCATCACCGCGATTTGTGAAGCCGCAGGCGTGGATCGCCGCGGCTTTTATCGTTGGCTCGAGAAGGACGCCGACTTCCGCGCGGCGTGGGATGACATTTGGCGCGGGTCCCTCCGGCGACATATGCCCGGCGTCGTGGCGGCCATGGTGGCTCAGGCCGAAGATGGAGACGTCCCGGCTGCCCGCCTGCTCGCGGACATGGCCGGCCTCACGAAGCAACGCATTGAGGCCGAACTCAAACACGGAGGGACGGTGACTCATGATCTCAGCGCAGCCCAACGCCTCTTTGAGCGGCATCCCGAACTCGTCACGGAACTTTTTGACGACGTCACAGCTTCAGAAAGCGGCCGCGGCCGCTAATCTGTGGGCCTTCCTGCAATACGTCGGCCCCCGGTTTGCCCGCGCGTGGAATGCCCCGCACGTCCGGTTACTGTGCGAAAAACTGATGGCCGTCGAGCGCGGGGAGCTGACGCGGTTGATGATCTTCCTTCCACCGCGTCACCGGAAAAGCCAACTGGCGAACGCGCACTTCAGTGCCTGGTATCTGGGGCGCAATCCGGACCATAGCATTATCACCGCCTCCTATGGCGCCAGTCTCGCCGTCAAATTCAGCCGCCAATCTCGGAACCTGCTGCGCGAATATGGCCCCGACTTGTTCGGCATATCCGTGGCGCAGGACTCCAAAGCGGCCGACGCCTGGGGCATTGAGGACCACTATGGCGGTCTGACCTCCGCGGGTGTCGGCGGACCATTGACCGGAAAGGGCTGTAACATCCTTGTCGTCGATGATCCCCATAAGGATCGAGCGGAAGCCAATTCCGCCACGATCCGGGAAACCGTCTGGGACTGGTACACCAACGTCGCCGTGACGCGGCTCGAACCTCAAGGGGCCATCATCCTGATTCAAACGCGGTGGCACGAAGACGACTTGGCCGGGCGATTGCTCCAAGCCATGCGCAATGACGCCGGCGACCAATGGGAAATTGTGAACCTCCCCGCCTTCGCGGAGGAGGATGACCTACTCGGCCGTGCGCCCGGCGAAGCGCTCTGGCCGGATGAGTTCGACGAAGACATTCTCGACGCCACGCGGCGGCGGATTGGCAGTCGGGCGTTCGCCGCGCTGTATCAGCAACGACCACAAGAACTGGAAGGCGGTGCGTTCAAGGCTGCATGGTTCTCGTGGTATACGTCCAAAGACGTCCGCCTCGACCCCGACACGGACACCTGGACCTTCCGTGGCCAACCGCTGATGATTTATCAGGGCATCGACCTAGCCACCACGGAGAAGACCGCCAGCGACGAGTTCGCGCTCGTGACCATCGGCGTGACGCCCACGCAGGACGTCGTGGTGCTTGATATCTTAGCCAAGCAAATCGACCCCGGCGAGCAGGCTCGGGTGATTGCCGAGGCGTACCAAGATTGGCTGCCGCTCAAAGTGGTCATCGAAGACAACGGGGGGCAGAAATACCTCGTGAGCGAGGTCAAGCGCTGGCACCTCCAACATCCCGAGGACCCGCGAATCCCGGTGAAGGCCGTCACCAACACGCAAGACAAATACGCCCGCATCACACGCCTCGCGCCCTTCGTTGAAGACGGAGGGCTGTATTTACGGGCGGCCATCCCCACCGAGGAGGGGTGGACCGACTTGGATCGTTTGCCGGCCGTCCGCATCCACCATCGGATGGTCAAACTGTACAACCAGCTGGTCACGTTCGCCCCGAAGATGGCCCATGAGGACGTGGCCGACGCACTCGACTTGGCGTGCTCCGTGACGCGCGTACGGCGGTGGTTCGATGACTCCCCAGCGGGCCGTCCGGAGTAACCGCAGCGGTACCGCAAGCACCCGCAGAATGGAGGACTCAGGATGCGAAGATATCCCACGCTGGCCCCCGAAATGATAGCCGGTGAGACCTCATGAGTGGTCACGGCGAAAAGCTGGGACGCAAACAAGAGTTGGTCATCGCTGCGCTTCTCCGGTCCCCCACCATTGCCGGCGCCGCTGAACAAGCGGGGATTAGTGAGGCAACCTTGTTCCGCTGGCTCCAACGGCCCGACTTTGAAGAAGCGTATCGCCGCGCCCGCCAAGCGGCCGTCGATCAGGCGATCAGCCAACTGCAGCAAGCGACCGGCCGCGCCGTGGCCACGCTCCAAGAGGTCCAAGCGGATACCGACGCCCCGGCCAGCAGCCGCGTCACGGCCGCCAAAACGGTGCTCGAGATGGCCCTCAAGCTCCGCGAATCGGAAGAACTGGAAGCCCGACTCAGCGCTCTGGAGGAGAAAATCGAGCGGGTAAGTCCCACACTCAAAGGAGGACGTCGATGAGCATCAAGCAACGGATTGAAGCGCTCGAGGAGCAGCTGACGGGCCAAGGCACTTGCACCATGTGCGGAGGCCTGCACACGCGGAACTGGGCCGAAGCCATGCGCGTCACCGCGGATGATGTGAAGATTTGCTGGTGTCGCCCGTGCTGCACGTGGATTGCAGATTTGGAGGATGCCGCCCGCGCCGAGTTACAGACGACCGGACGTTCGCTCACACGACGGCACGTGACCGATCCCAAAAGGGCCACCCGCCACACCGCAATGCCATCGCAGTGAACCGCAACGCCACACACCGACCGCCCAAACCGAGCGCTCATGCTCAGTTTTTTGTACGCATACAGTTCCAACCGTATACCGTGGACGGTTACGGTACACGGCCATCAGCCGAACCTCACTCAATGCCAGAGCGCCCCGACCGAGCTCTGGTTTCACTTTTGAAAGGAGCCCTCCAATGGGACAACTCACTGTGTTCACCCCTGACCGCCTCACCGCGCACGAACGGTTTCGCCGGGTCACCCAAGCGCTCAGCCGCCTGGACCCCGCCACCGCCGCGAAACTGCAAGCCGCGACGCCGCAACTCGAATGGGTGGGGCCGGACATCGCTTTTACCGAACGCCTGCGCGTCGCGGGCGAGATGACCCGCACCTTCGCCGCTGATCTGAGCGTGGCCGTCACGAAGCTCACCATGCTGACCGCCTTCGAGCAGACGCTGCGCGACTTTGATGCCGTGCTCCAGAACGAGATGGCCTTCGCATGGCAGTTAGGCTGGGAAGCCGCTGGTGGGGCACGAGATGCCGACCTGACGCCACATCAAGAAAAACTGACCCAGCTGCAAGCTGCGTGTCAAATCCCGCCGACCTTCCCGGCCTCCATCGCGGATGTGCGGACGATCTGCGCCAGTCTCTGGGAGGCATGGCAGGACTTCACCCGCGCCGCGTGGCGGCTCAAACCTGAGCAGCCGATCTGGGCATGGGGACCCGCGAACGCGGACGAGTTGGTGACCACCGTGCGCACCAACCGTGCCCAGCCCGATGCGGCCCAAGTCGCCACCTATCGAGCACCGTACGACCTGACATGGCAGAACACATTAGCCGTCCTCGCGGCCAGAATGGGAGGGAACTAAGCGCATGGCACATGACATCGAGATTCACCCGAAACTGGTTGGCAGCGACCTTGATAAGATGAACGAAAAGCTGAGTGCGGCCGAGGAACACCTGCAGCGGATGATGACCTACGCGAGCAAAATCACGATCCCGGGGGTCTCGGGGGGAAGTGGGAGCGCCGGAGGTGGCGGAGGCTCCGGGACCCCGGGCGCGTCGGGCGGCGGCGGCACGAATGCCTC
>JAJZAN010000060.1 GCA_021799435.1 Bacillota bacterium
CATCCGGGTCCAGCATGCGTCTTTCTTCCCGGCTCCCGTTCGAACATTGCCGGTTAGTCAGAAGGTCCCGCGGCATCGCAAACTTCTCTGCGCGCGTCCTTATCGCCACGGAAATCCACCGCGGTAAAAGAGGTTCCAGCATCAAGATGGAACTATTTACGCCTTCAAGCAGGATCCAGGCGAGAATTCGACGAAATTCGCCACGAGTTACGTTGTCACTGGTAGATAAGGCGGTGCAGGTATGCGGATTTGGACCTCCCTGATTGGTGCGGCTGCTGCCCTTGTTGTCGGGAGTACGGTGACGATTCCCCTGGCGCGGGATCCCCTTCCCCCTCCCTCGAAGGCAACATCCCACACGCGGAGCGCAGATCGAGCCAACGAACCCATTGGGTCTTCGCCCTTGCCGGCTCCATTATTACCTAGCCACCGTATTGTGGCCTATTATGGTAATCCTTTGGATCCCCGCATGGGAGTTCTGGGCCAAGGCAGCCCTCAGCAAATGCTGGCCCGCCTCTCTCAGCAGGCCGCGGCTTATCAGGCCTTAGATCCTTCCCTTCCCGTGGTCAAGGCCCTGGAACTAGTCGCATCGGTCGCACAAGCTGCCCCCGGGCCGCACGGAGCCTACAGCCTGCTCATGCCTCCGTCTCTGATCAAGGCCGAGCTGAAACTAGCCCGTTCCGCGCATGCCCTTCTCATCCTCGATATTCAAGTGGGTCACAGCACGGTAGCCAGCCAGGTCCAGTACCTGAAGCCTTTCCTAAAGCAGCCGGATGTCGAACTGGCTCTGGATCCCGAATTCGACATGAATCAGATCCCCGGCGGAATCCCCGGACAAGAATTCGGCAGCATGACCGCCTCCGAGATTAACGGAGCGATCGACGTATTGCATCGCTTGGTGGTTCTCGACCACTTGCCGCCCAAGATCCTGATCGTCCATCAGTTCCTTCCTACGATGGTCCCGAATTGGCAGGATATCCGGCCGTTGCCGGGAGTCAGCTTCGTCATGGATACCGATGGGTTCGGAAGCCCGAGCGTCAAGATCGCCAACTACAAGGCCTTCATCACGGACCAGCCCATCGGCTACGGCGGCATAAAGCTTTTCTACACCCAGGACACGCCCTTGATGACGCCGGCGCAGGTGCTGGCTCTCAAGCCATCCCCGCTCCTGGTTATCTACCAGTAGGTTCCCAGACGACTCGGAAACCTCTGAGACCGTTTAGCCAGCGTGCGCAATACGCACGCGGTCATTGGACCGTGCTGCCCATAGGAGGTGCCAGCGCCACCCCTCAGTGCGTCGATTCAGCAATGGGCCCAATCTTGTTGAGGGGATAGAGGATGAAATCGGCCTCACCAACAATCGCCGATCGGGCGACATATTTGTGAACCCATAAGCGGCTGTCATCGGAGATGGGACGATTGTCCCCCAACATGAAATAGTGGCCCGCTGGTACGTGATACGTGCCGAGGGCGGTGCCATTCCAACGAGCAATATCCGGATTCGACTCATTCAGCTTGTGGCCGTTGATATACACCGCATGAGACGTCACCGTCACCGTATCCCCGGGCATGCCGATGACCCGCTTTACATACAACGTCTTCGGATGGTCCGGCGCCCAGAACACCACCACCTCCCCACGGTGGATGTGTCCGATTTCGGTGGCCAGGCGGTTGACCACAATCACCGAAAAGTGGCGGCTGCTGGTGGCAGGAATGGTGGGATACATTGACCCGGAAGGCACCACATCCGCATGTGCCACATAGCCTCGGATAAAGATCACCGCAAGTACGGGGACTAGCGTGACAAGCACCCGGCGCAACAACGTTCTCCATGTATCGTTAACCCGCATAAAACCCTCCTAGCCAAAGCCCTGACATAGTTGACACGCCATCAATCATCCCTGCGGAATAAAACGCATCAGAGGCCGACTAAGTTTCGCTCTCTTGGTCCTCGCTCTCTTGCATTGCTGATAATCTTAACCGAATGATCCCAGAAGACTCCGTTCGGCAACCGACGGAAGGCCGCGGGGGCATGGATGGTGATGTGTCTCGTGTTACTGGCCATCTCGCAATCGCTCCTCCAGGATATCGGGTTGTTTTCAACCCGTCTCATTTCTCAGTCTCGACATAGAGCCCGTGGTCGGTATTGCATGCAGTCTCACCACTGAGCTTTCTCTGGCACTGAGTGACGGCTGTACATGTGAAGAGAAGAGGTCGGCTCCAAATCCCACCTGTTACTCCGCTGGCCCCAAATCGGCCACAAACGTCAATACCGTTTGCCAGGATGTCGGAAACCGCATGTTCGAGCCGGATTAGAGGGTCGGGCCCGCTGTGCGGCAATGCCTCCCACAGCCGAGTATTGAAAATCATAACAGAACTGTCTCCATCGTCGAAACAGGTCGACAGGTTCCCCTATCCGAGGCTGGTTCAATGCCAAACGCATTCCCTGGTGCGGCTCTCCTTGCCTAAGCGGAGTGCAGCGGGTTCCCAGTTCTGTCGCTCACTGCGCAACTCATCGACGGATGTCATCCCTGAGTCAAGGTCGTTTCGCGGGCCTAGGACCTTTGATCTTCGCGTGCTGGCCATCCGCAGATGCGATGGTCTGGATGGTCTGCAGCACCGCCTCAAGGGCCACTCCGTAGTTGGGGGCTGTGGCGTATCCGGTCTGGCCGATCATACGCAGAAGCCGGGAGGGCGAGGCACCCTTGTGGGCCGCTCGCAGCAAATCGTGGTAGCGGCGATTGTCTTTGTAAAAGGCTACCACGCCTTTTTCAAACGCTGCCAGCGACCCATAGCCCGCATAAGCTGGGTCTCGTCCTGCCCGCGCCTGCGACCAGGGGATAATTCCCGCCGCGTTATCGTCCTTCCGGAAGGCTTGCGACGTTCCCCAGTCACTTTCCAACGCCCATTGCGTGAGAAAGACACTGACAGGCATCCCCGTCGCTTGTGCCGCCTTCTGGGCGTACGGGCTCATCTTAGTGAAGAACGCAGCCTCTGCGGGCGAGATTGAGGGTCCCCTGGGGCGCGCCTGATGGGACAACGTGAGTGCCACCAATAGTCCAATGAGGATTGCGCCGGCAGCCGAGTAACTTGGGCGCCGACGCCGCCGTTGCGCGATGGTAATTGCCTCCCTAAGTTCCCGTCGGGGTGCCGCACACCCATGGACACACGGGCCTAGACTGCCGAACCGGTTAAGCCTGGGTTGATACCCAAGAAACGGACACGCGGTGATCCGGGTCAGTCCCGCCACTTTATGTCACATGCCATCTCGCGTGAACCTTTAAGCCCTCTTCGAGAACCTATAGGGGATTCCCTGCTCGGGATTCCCTGCTCATTTCCATGCACCGCCGAATGCGATTGAACGTGGCCGTATATGTACCGGAGGCAAGCACGCGAGGATCGACCCCCGCAAACGCCACGAGTTATTCGGGTGACTAAATCGGTTAATCTCCCCGATTTCGGTGATAATCGTGGCTGCGAGTTTTTTGCCGATGCCGGGAATGGTTTGCACCCACTGGCACGCGGGAATCTCCGCCGCAAGTGCTCCAATCTGTTTCTCCAGAGCAGTAATGTGCTCATGATATATGGCCAATAAGCCCACCTACATCGTCAAGGTGAACAACTGCCTAGGCACACGCACAGCCCGAAATGGGTTTGTCTGCGCCGCATCCGCCAGGGTACGAGGTTTCTCGCGGGCCCACCGAGCCGAACGGCTCGGACAGTGGCTAGCAATACGCTCGGCCAAGACGTCTTCCGATACCGCCAACACCGCGTCAGTCGTCGGAAAATCGACCAACGCCACCTGTGAGTACAACGTGCCAACCCCCCCCCGATAGGCGGGGACCACTTGATGCAACAGCGTTTGGAACTGGAGTTTCGTTTGCACGTAGAGCCGGTGTTAGCTTCATGCTGAGGTGTGAGGGTGGAAGGTTGAACGTCGCGAGGTCCTGCGGTTGATGGAGCGCCCGCGTCTCTTTGTAAAACAACTCGCCGAGGCGATAGGCATCTTGCGCATCGGTTTTCACCTTGCGGAGGCAGTGAACAATGATATCCCAGAATGGCTCGGACACGAGGGTCTTAACCCCATATGCGCGCGACGTAGGGCTGAGCCCGTTGCTGTTTCGTCCCTGTTGCGCCCGCAAGCGGCCGGGCACCGTGGAAGCGATCCCCTCGTGACCTAAGCTGGACTTGGGCCGTTGTATAGGGCGACGACGAGGAAAGAAGGTCGGTAATATGAAGATCGCTCGCGTGGCAGTGCTCATGGTAGCGGTTGTGTTGGCTGGCGTGGTGGCGGGATGTGGTGCGGCTTCGGCGTCCTCAGTGACGGAATCGAGCCACCTCGCGGCGCAGACCATTCCGGTACCGCTGGCTTTCAGCGAAGGAGTCTTGCTGCGCCAACACGCAGTACCCGTACGACTTCCCACTCAAGTCAAGTTCCTGTCACCGCAATCGTTGCCCGTCGTGCTGGCAAGGGATTCGGCACCCGCAATTACGCGACGGCTGCTGCATCTGGCACACTACAATCCCAAGAATTTGGAGACGACCTCCAAACTCCCTGAAGACATCGCACAACCCGGGTATTTTGTGATGATGGGCGATGCAATGCCCATGGCATATCAGTGGCCGCTCGTCTCACGAAATCAATTTGGCACGACTGGGTTCGCTATCATAGGAGTCCCGAGTCGATGGGCTCACCTGCCAACAAGCCACGTGCGAATCCGTCTGGCAACCGGAGTGTTGGCGTCCTGGTATGCGGGAGCAAAGACCGATGGATGGCCGACCGATGCTCTGGTGGTCTGGAAGCAAGACGGGGATACCTATGCCATTTTGGCCGACAACCCCACAGGCGTGGCGCTCAGTCAGATTAAGCCGGACATGATTGCCATGGCACGGAGTATGGCCACCCATTCACCCGTGAGTTCGGTTGGACGGGCCATCGTTGGCGACCGCTACTTTGATAACCTTCACCCGACGGGGAAAACCGCCGGGATGTTGGTGACACAAAGTCTTCGTGTGGCACCGCCGGGCACTCCAGGCTACCACACCCAAGACGGCGTGGGATGGCGCGTCACCCGTCGAGAATCTCCCATTCCCAGGACCCCTCCCCCGCCGTATACGCGCAGTGCTATGGACCCGTTCCCCGGACTCGGATCGGTTCTGGCGGCACTGCACCGAAGCTCCACGATCCCTGTCTTCTTGCCGACCGTCACGCCTTACACCAATGACCACCGGGGAGGATGGCCGTGGCTCTCAGATACCATCGACCGTGGGGGATACGCCGTGCAAATGCAGTTAACCACGGGGAAGATTCCGCCAAACACCGTGGAAATGCTAGATAATTTTGGGCTGAGCGGCGTGTTAGGCGTGGTGGCCGCTGGCAATCAGGTGCGCCAGGCCAACATGGGGGGAGTCACAAAAGGCCGCTTGACTGCACCCGGCGTCACCGTGGCCCAGTTTCAACAACCGGGCTGGTTCGAGCATCACCTCGTGAACGGTGTGTACCGCGGTCACGTGACTCTGCCAGACGGCCGGACGGCCCTGGTGGTGAGCGACGCGGCCGGCGACGGGAATCACACGTTCGTGGAGTTTTACATGGATGGGGTCCCATACGGAATTGGCGCCTATCATAGCGCTATGCTGGCTGTTCAAATGGCAGCCAGTATGACCCGTATGCACTGAACTTCACTCCTCCCAATCGTGCGGACTCTTAGTGCAGTTACGCCCACGCCAGGCCGCTCCTTATGCACCCACATGAAGGCACATAGTGTCTCGATTCTGACTGCGTCCGGTGGACTATTGAGGCCCTATCCGGCCCTATCGATCCGGCTCCTCCGGACGATTCGCCACCGAGAATTGGTGATTCACGATGGATATTATTAACGCGCCGAAAATCAGGTTAAGAGGGCTGTGGGGTAGATGGGGGACACGGGGCGAAGCCTCGACCTGCCAATACGACTACGAGTGATTCGCCCGTCGGAGTTCGAGGGCGTCGCAGTCCAAGAGGAACTGGCCGGCCCGAAGGAGATCCAGACCGATTAATCCACCGAGTCCGGGACCAAGAGTCCCGACATCGATCGGAAAAGCGCGAGCATGAAAGGTGTCAAACGTGATCTCATCGACCGTCTTCCGCAGGGCCACATCGCGGCCCCCGATGCCAAAGGCCGTCACAATTTCGTCTGCTCCCTCGGGCGTGAGATCCAATTCGCCCTCGACGGCGTTGACATTGACCCACGTGTGAGCGGAGCCGGTGTCGACCACCATTTTCTCGACCACCGTGCAGCGATCGCGGTGCCGAATGGTCACCGTCGTCAAACAGGCCCTGAGGGCGAGCTTCATGGCTCAAGTCCCCGTATCAGAGGCTTCGTGACGATCCCACATAGGATCAATTTCATACGCGCCACCACAATTTTTTACCGTTATTGTATTCCAGCTGCCAAGATAACGCTCGGATCTTTCTGGACTCTCGCCCCGAGGGAGTCCAGCATTCGCTCCAAGTAGTAAATTTGCATGTGCGGGCGGCGGCATTCCCTTAGAGCCGATCCGTTTTATCGCTCGAAGCCCTGTGGCCCACAAGCCCAGACTCCCGCGCCATGTGCAGCGGCACACCCTGAAAGTTCTGGTGCGTCTTGCTCAAGCCCATACATCGCGTCGGCCAGCCCTTGCGGAGCCGCCCATGACAGAGAACGACCTGCATTGGATTCCACCGGGACGTCCCATTACCGCCATGGCTCATCCCTCCGCGACCCGCGTGGCAGCCCGGGCACAACACGCATCGGCATCGATGCGGCCGACCGCCGTGGTCATCGCGATGACGACCTCCACCGCTTTGACAAGGGCCGCTCCGGCAAATAGGACCGAAAATCCCCACTGCATGCCCCACAGGGCGACGACAAGACCGCCGGCGGGGACGAGGGTATTCGACATCAGACGAGACGTGGTCAAAATCAACGGGCGGTCTCGTGTGGGAATCTGCTCAAGCCGCACTCCGGTACTGAGGATCACCCATGCGGTGTCACACAATCCGACCATGCCTTCCCCGATCCCCGCCATCCACGGATTGTGCCATTGCAGCAGCACCAGCCCCAGGACACCCCCGGTGAGAAACAGCGGATACAATTGGCCTCGGCGAAACCGCCCGAGCAACGGCGACACGACTATCGTGCCGCCCACGCCACCGAGCGCGATGAGGAAGTAAACCGCCGAGACCTCCACACCGGTCACCCGGAGTGTCTGTAACAGGTAAAACAGAAACCCGCTCATCACCAAGGCCCAGCCAAAATTCCCCGCCATGGCCTGCAGGGCCAGCGACCGAATCGTCGGCATCCCCCAGAGGCGGCGGACACCATCGCTCCACCGACCACGCGGTGTGGGCCCCATTGCCCCCTCCCGGTTGTCGCGCAGCCACCACGGCCCCACCAGGCTGGTGCCCAGTGCGGTGATGGCGAGCACGCCTAGGGTGACGGCGGGACCCAATCCGCTGACGAGGGCCCCGCCGATAGGCGCTCCGACCATCTTCGTGACGGTGATCGCCCGCTGAAGACGCGCCGCATAGTCCGTCAGGGCCGATCCCTCGCCCGGAATTGCCGATTGAATGGCCGCCTCCGCCAATACACTGCACAGACCATTGAGCCCCGCGGCAAGCGCGAGAACGGTCCAGCTGAGCCAATGGCGGGGGATCCACGGCGTACCCAGCAACCCCAGAAAAATGACGGCACGCCCGCCCTGCCCGATGCGGACAAGCCGCCCGGGCGGTTGCTGACCCAAACGTGCGGATAGCCCCAGACCGACACCCACCGGCAGCAGCGCTTCGGCCAAAAACATGACCGCCATCAAGGCCAACGAGTGACTGAGGGTATACCCATACCACGGCAACACGAGCGGTGTCGCGACGTCCGCAAACGTCGTCGTCATCGCCAACAGTTGAGCCCGCCGCATCCAGGCGCGAGATGTCATCAGAAATCCCTTCTTCCGTCGCCCCCGCACTGCCGGGGCGGCAGGAGGGGCTGGATCGTGGTCGCGGCGCGCCCCGCCACCAGTCCGCAGGCCAGGGCTTCCGCGTTACGCTCAGGGCTCAAGAGCGCGGATCTGCGTTGGGTTCACTGGCGGCCGGAGGGCGCGATGGTAAGAGATAGTCCATCATCTCGGTATCACGCCATCGACCATCCAACACGCCCTGTTCCCGCAAGATGCCGACGCTTTGAAATCCGCGACGGAGGTATAGCGCGCGAGCCGCGTGGTTTTCGGGAAAGAGTGTCAGCACCAGCTTATGGAAGCCCTGACGGCTCGCTTCAATCATCCCCGCTTGGACCAGCCGGCTGCCCACACCCGTCCGGCGCGCCCGCCCATCCACGTACACCGACACATCCGCCACAGAACGGTAGGCCTCCCGGGGACTAAAAGGATTCAACGAGAGCCACCCCGCCACCCCTTGGGCATCGAGCGCGACGAGCACCGGAAAGCGCTTTGACCGCTCTGTGAGCCACACCACGCGATCCTCCGGGGTGCGCTCCGCGGTTTCTAAGGTGGCTAGCCGGTCCCGGATGCCCTGGTTGTAGATATGGGCAATGGCTGCGGCGTCCGTCGTCCGAGCTCTCCGGACGTGAAGGACTGGGCGGGTCAGGTCGAGCGCCATAAGGGCGGCACTGGCGGGACACGCCCCCCGGCCTTCCTGGGACGTCTCGATAACGCGGGGGCTGTGCGAACGGGAACGGTCGAGAAATCCCCACTCCAAAAAATAGTCATGCGCTGTTTCGGTGAACAGCCAGACTTCTCGAATGCCCTGTTGCTGCAGAGACTCCAGCGCCGTCCGGACCAAGTGGGTCGCGAATCCCCGCCGGCGCGCCGTGGGTTTGACCGCCAACGATCGCAACAGCGCCACCGAACCCCACCGCTCGGACCCCACGACACCGACGCAGGATTGACCCTGGGCAAGCTTCCAGAACGCGATCGGAGACTTATCGGGACGGGGCAGACCCACCGCGTCGAGCAGGGACACAATGTCGGGGTCGGCGCCCTCTAAGGCCTCGATGGATTCGAGCGTCATAATTCCGCCTCCCCCTCCGCTGCGACCGGGGAATTTCCGCCGCCGATGTTCGGCGGTGCCACCGGGCTGATCGTGAGTCGAGCGTAGTCGGCCTCCAAGGCGTCCGCCAGCCAGACCAGCGCCTCCATCGTCGCGGCACGTCGCACGGGTGGCAACTGGGCTAAGAGGTCCTCGGCTTGCTGATTGAGGGCCTCTTGCAGTTGGGTCGCTTCGCGCCGCCCGGCAGCGGTCAGTCGCACCTGAACATGGCGCCGATCTTGAGGGTCGGGATGCCGTTCCACCCATCCTTGAGCGCGCAGACCCTCCACCACCCGGCTTACCCACGGGGGATCGCTCCCGATGCGCGCCGCCAAATCCCGAATGGAGAGCCCGGGTGCCTGGTGGAGCTCCGTGAGAATTAAGCACTGCGTCTCCGTGGCGGGTGTACAACAAGCCCATGTACGCCGCTGAACCTGGGCAAATCGCCGCGCAATCGTGCGGAGTAAATGCATGGGGGTGTCTGCCATGTGTATTCCTCCTCGCCTGTTCTACAATTAATATATAATACAATGATTGTGTATTACAATGACTAGAGTGTATAGCGACAGGAGTATCCGATCGGTTGGACTCAGAGCCACCGGGACGAAGCAGCCGAAGAGAAATGGCTTTCATGTTGATCAAGGGCTTTTTTCATCATCCCAATCATGCCGGACCCGTAATGCAGTACACGAGGGCGCCCGAAATGGTTAGGCGGAACCAGGCTGGGCTTGATGCAAAAAAACGTCGCTGAGAGCAGCTGATTAACTTCGCAAAATGAACGTCGGTGATGAACAACCACGAGGGGGCCCCGCGGCCAACACGTCGAGCCATCCGGCACATCGCCCGAGTGGACATTCTAGACGGGTTCGGACGGCCAACTCATCGCCGTCGGAATCCCTCCGGGGGGCGACGTGAAAGGCATCGAGGACGCGCGAGCGGTGGGTATGCTCGACGTCAGGGAAGCCGAGCCTGACGAGCGCCCGGACCGACACGGGGATGCCTGGGGTGCAGGTGTCCGAGTAGTCGTGGATGTGCCTCTAGGAGACATTGACCCGCCGAGGGTGTCCCCATTTGGGCAGACATCCCCGCGGCCCAAGCGGGGGCACCGTGTGTCCGATGCGGCGCGCCTCTGGAGGCGGTGCGTGTAGAGAACATACATGACAAGGAGTTCGGCGTTTTCTTTTACTATGCGACACCTTCCCGATAGACCTAACCATTTAACGGGGACACCACGCGATTCCACGGTATTTTGGGGTTGCTAACCGTGGAACCCGCCATTAGGACGGCAAAAGCCAAAATCAAATCCGCTGCAAACATCTGGTGAAGTGTCGCAGTTCCCACCCCCCAACCCAATAAGACGTGCTTCGATCATTATCCTGGCTAAAGCATTTGACGTCATACGCGGCATTCGAATCTGGCACGGGGTGACCGCTCACGACCCCAACCGACGATTTCGCGGCAACAGGCGATGGTGATTGCGTACCTTCCATTGACCGATTACCGGACATTTCGAGGAAACTACATGAAAGCCAAGTGAACGGGTGGCAACTGATTATGAAAGGTCACCGGACCAATGAGACTCCGCGCGCCGACTATCGCCCCGTCCGAAGGGAGCAACGCAGCCGCCGCGTGCCAGCCATCGCAAGGATCGCTGGCCACGCCCTCTGACGATCGCGGTGGGGTCGGGCAAAAACACCATGGCCGGCCGTGCCGCAACGAGCGGCCCCAGCACCCGTGACAACACGCTCTTCGTCTGCCGACAGGGTCGATTCGTTGATAATTCCCCCGCCTCCCATAACTGCCGGAATCCTTCCGGGCCCTAACCAATCGCAACTTGACGGCGTTCTCCGTCACGCCCGGCTCGTCGGCCATGGTTCGGATCGGCCAATCCCCGTAATAAAAGAGCCACAGACAGAGTTGATTGGCACGGGACAACTGGTTCATCACCCGGCGGACCGCAAACCTGTCCCCTGTGGTCTCCCCCCATGGTGCATCGGAATGCTCAGCTACTACGGTCGGCCGGTGGCGCCCCTCACGTTCCCGTGTTGAGCGGCGATGCTGATCGATACAGAGAGGATGGGCTACCTGACAAGACCACGCGGCCGCCAGCGGTTAGCGCCGCTGTTGATAGGCTTGCCAGGCCCGAATGAACACCTATTGGACAATGTCTTCGGCCACATCGCAGGTGTATCCGGCGCATTGCGATACAGCGCCACATGGTAGCGCGCGACCCATTCTTGAAGCCGCTCCGTTGAATCGATATCGTGTCGTTGACTGACGGGGGCCGTTTTGTTTTGCATACGTGGTGGCATATGCATTTCCTTTCCACTGGCTACTGCGTAAACGCCGGTCATGGTCCGTTGGCGGACATTCCGGAAAGAAGCGATCCCGATAATCGACCGGCCTCTCCGTTGGCCAATGGGGGGACATTCGCGTTGATCCCACCCTGTCTCGGTGTTATGCTTAGTTCACGATACATTGGAGGCGATGTATGTGAAAGATGGACCTGGCGATCGGTTGGTCGCCATCATTCTCGCCGCGCTTGAAGAGGAACCGGCCCATGGGTATTTAATCGCCCGACGCATTGAACAGTGGTCCCGTGGCGTATGGGCGCTACGGGAAGGATCTCTCTACCCCGTATTGCATGACTTGGAAGCCCAGGGGCTGTTGGTCGCGGATACGGAGCGTCAGGGACAACGATCCCGGCGCGTTTATCGCCTCACGCCAGCAGGGCATGCACGGCTTGCCCGGGAACGCACCCATTGGCAACAGCAAACGCAGGTCTTGAGCCAGATCCTTTGGAGGGAGCGGACGACGACATGATGGCAGCCACGGAAGAACAACGGCAACTGGAACTGAACGCCTGGGTGGAAGAGGCCACCGCGGTCATTGTCTCCAATGCCGAGGCCCGGCTGGTGCGGGCCCAGCTCATTAATCATTACCAGGAGCACCGGATGACGTTGGAAGCGGACGGATGGTCCGCGCCGGACGCTCACGCCGCCGCGTTGGCCCGGCTCGGGTCCCCCTCGGAGGCTCAGCAGACCTGGGTGCAACGCATGGGACTAGCCGAGGCCCTCCCCTGGACATTGGGATTCCTGGCCCTGAGCTTGCAACTCGGTGGTGTGGCGGGCTGGCGCATGGGGGTTTATCTCTCATGGCTGGCGGCGGGCGCCGCCGTGGTGCTTGGGGGCCGTCGTCTGGGGCGGGCCCTGGCGACGCTGGTCACGTATTGGCAGGGGCAGTGGTCCAAACTGCCGTCCTCCCTGATCCTTGTGGGGGGCATCATCGGGGTCGCGATTGGATTCGAACCGGTGTGGGCGGGTCAGCCCATCTGGGACGGCCAGACCTTGGATGTGATGATGATGTGGTGGAAACTGCCGGTGATGCTCGTGAGTCTTGCGGTGTTGGCGGCGGTCACCTGGCGCGGAGTCTATCGGGCCCGGACCGGGGCATGGGCCGCCAGCGGTCAAGTCAGTGGTGGTGCCGCGTTGGGCCTGGTGCTGGGGAGTGCAGTCGGCTTCGGGGCCACCTGGGAATGGCTCCTGCACGATGTCGTGCCGGCCCAGCCTGGGCACGTCGGGTACCTGCCCCATTGGCCGTGGCAGGCCGTCTCCTATACCCTCGGTCAGCACATGGTTCCCGCGGTCGTGGTTCTCACCATCTGGGTGATGGGGGTCGCCACCATAGCGGGCAAGACCCGCACGCGGCGTCAGACACGCGACCTAGCAATGGCCGCCGACACACCGGATTGAGGCTGCGACAAGGTGCCTCACTCGTCAGAATGGCCGGCGTATGGTTGATGCCTGTGACGCACACGTGCTGAGGAGGTCTCATCTTATGGCGTCTCCATCCCCATGGCAATACGGTGGCGCATTGCTGCTCGGGATCATTCTGGGGCCAGTCAGTGTCCGACTCGCGAAGATCGCGATGTATGTCGTATGGTTGGTCGTACTGGTCAATTGGACCACGTTGTCGGCCTACTGGCAACCCTCGGCCACAAGAGGCTGGTGGTCATCCATCGTCCTATGGCTCGTTGCCCTTGGGGCCTACGAAGGGTACTTAGCAGTGGTATTCGCACACCTGGGCCAAACTCTTGCATGGCAATCCCTGGCGCTCGGCGTCGTGCTCACGGTGGTCTTGGCCGTGCCCGTTGCCGCCCTTTGGCATCGCATAATCCGCACCCGGCACCTGGCCCGAACCATCAACCAATAAAGGCCTATATCGGGCCAAAAGGCGAACCGAACCGAAGAGCGCGGGGGCGCTTAATGCATTTTCGAGGGAGCGCCGCTATCACGAACACCTGGTGGAGAGTGGCGACGAAGGCCGTGGCAACCGGCTATCGAACAGACGATCCGAGTCGTAGCGGGCGCGATCCGGCGTAACAGCCGCTCCACAGGGAACCCCCGCGGATCCCCGTGCTCGTCTTCCCGCACGCCACGCCGTCATTCGCGGTGCGCATGGGTTGGCCGCTTATCCTCGCAGGCGGTAGCCCACTTTCCACAGAATGCCGCGCACCATGAGCGGCACAATGACCCGGGTCGACTGCCCGTGGACGATGGTAAAGTCCCGATGGCGATGGATCCCGGGGGTACGGGCGGTGTGCGATGCCTGCCACACCCGGTCAATGTGCGCAGGCGACCACACCAGGGAGGCTTCGTGGGGCTGGTAGGTGGCTCCCAAGGGATACTCCCGACCGGGCCTGGTGGTCATTTCAACATGACAGCCCAACACCGCGGATATCGGGTGTTCGTGCACAAAGTCCCGCAGGCGCGTCAAGCTGGTGACAAACGCCGGGTAGTCGCTAACATAGAGCCGTCCCGGGTACACCGTATCGCCCGTGAGCAGCATCCCCGACCAGGGGTCGTAGACCGCCACTGACGCGGCCTGGTGGCCCGGAATCGGGAAAATGTCTAACACCCGGTCGCCTAAATCCAACACCCCGGTCCCCGCAGGCCCGTCAATGTGAAAGAACGCCTGGACGGCGTCTACCCCGTGGCCCACGATCGTTGTCTGGGGCCGGTCCGTAAACTGCCCATCGGCGGCGATGTGGTCCCCATGCGCATGCGTATGCGCCACAATGAGCTCATAGGGATCGCACGGGTGCTCCGCCAACCACTCGCGGATGAGGGCGTCGATGGTGGTCCTCAGCGGAAAGGCGCTGGGATCCGCCGTGGCTCCGGTGTCCCATAAGACGGCCCGCTCGCGGCCGAAGAGCAGATAGAGAAACGGCGCCTCGTAGGACAGCGTCTTGCTTTGTCGCAGCATGATGGTATTCGGGCCCAGCCGATGGACCTGGATCGGCGGTTCCTGCACCGTCGAGCGACGCGCAACCCCCGCGTTCCAGTGGTCCGGGAAAGTCAGGGGCTCTGAAAATGGGATGGATTGGTTCGCCAAATGAATCGCCTCCTGGGGGTTGACCGAGCCGCGCGCTCACGAATCTGGCACGACCCAGCGTTCTGTGCTATAGTATAATCTAATAATTAGATTGACCGCAAGAGAGGACGATAGCGGATGTCAAAACAACGGGGCACCCCCCTGACCGAAGGCCAATATCGCGTGTTAGCCCACCCGCTGCGCATTCGGATTCTGCACGAGCTCGCGTCTGCCGAGCGGACCGCGGCCCAAGTCGCTGACCGACTCGGCGAAACCCGCGGCAACGTCCACTACCATATCCAAAAGCTGCACACGGCAGGCCTGCTCGACCTCACCCACACGGCTGCGAACGGCGGGATCTTGGAACGGTACTACCGGGCTGCCACGACGCGCTTTCACCTCGCGGAACCCTCGAATGGCCCAGCGTCGGGCGCCATGAGCTTAATCACATGGCTGGACCGCACCGCCGCCGAAGCCGAGACGTTGTTCGAGACACTGGCCGCCCTATTGGGGGCGTGGGAACGGGTCGGTTCGACCGCCGCCGAGGCGGCCGAAACATGGAAGGTCACCGTGCGACTGGAGCGTGTCCCACGCGATGACGCCCCCGCGCCGGACGGTGATCCCGCACCCACGGAGGCCTGAATGGCGTGCCCACGCCCTCGACCCGATGTCCGTCTGAGTCGCCGGTGTGGGTAGTGGGCCCTCTAGACGCGCGGTCATGTACCGTTGCCGCCCAGAACCGGACACGGCCTGACCGGGGTGGACGCTTAATGCACCCGCGGTGTCGTGAACGGTGGAACTTGACCGACGGTACCGCCTTACCGGAGCGTGATGCTGAGTCAAGGCTAACCCGCCCAATCGTGCTCGGCGCTTACTGCAGATTCGCCCCCGATCGTAGCAAGGCGACAAGCGAATCGATCGACGTCATGTGCAAGGGATAGACCGTTTACCCATTCTTAGCCATTACTCACGGCTCAATGGAAGGACCCGTATATCCGCAGACGCCAACCCGGGGTGAATTGATATAAGGCCATGACACTTCTATTTCTTGTTCCTCGTCGAGAGCTGCAGCACATGTCTGGCAATAAGGCTCTCGTTCCCAGCCTACTAACAAAGAAGCTGGCTGGGCGCATTGGGCACACATAAGGGTGGGTAACTCGTTGCGGGCCACTACTGCCAACTGCTTCAACGCGACTCCGCGAACGGCGTCGTCGACGACCGCCACCGATAGCTCCGTGGTGGATCCAAAGTCGTAGTCGTAACGGATGGCCGCCCCCGGAACGGCTACCGAGGCCAACCCCTTATTCATGCTGCGACTCCGTCGACTGAGCCACGGGTCTGGCTCAGGGTTGGATTCGTAGATGGTTCCACCAGCGACGAAGGCGCTCAGATGCCCACAGCACTCAAGCCACAAACCGCGCAAAACGTCATCCATCTTGGCGAGGGTGATACTGCGGGGAGCCGTAAAGAACGCGAAATAGGATGTATGCGGGCTCTCGACTTTGACCAACAAATCGCCACCTGGTCCCAGACACGCTTTCAAGTGCCGGGTTATCTGCGATTTCGCGATAACCTTCTGGCATTGCCGACAGGTTCCAGAGACGTGTGAGGAAGACACTTTCGATACGCCCCTTCTTTATCGCATAGAGTGGACCTCGGGCATGTCCCATCGGTTCCTCTCTCACTCTAACAGCCCGCGGGACGATGCGGCAATCGATGCGCCTACAAATCAGGCACGATCCGGCCCAATCGCGCCGGTTCCTTACGGTATATTCGCCCCCGAAGCATCATCCTGGGGGGCGCTGATGCACACTCGCCCCCGAAGGCGCCTTAACCTTGGCCCTGCCGTTGCGGGAGTGCAATACTAATGCCATACGTTCGTTGTGGAGGGTTGGCCGTGGGTATACGGTGGGTTGTGCGCGAAGCCATGGAGTCCGACGCCCCTGCTATGATTGCCTTTGCTCGCGAGATTTTTGCTGAACCGGGCATCTTGGTGCCCGCCACGCCGGAAGAATTCCAATTGACGGTCGCTGAGGAAGAGGCAGCAATTCGCCGTCACCACGCGCGAGACAACGCAATATTTCTGCTCGCTGTGGCGAACGATGGCACGCTGATCGGAATGTGGAACTGTTTCGGACCTGAGCGTCAGGCACTCCGGCATAGCGTAGAATTTGGTATGTCTGTCGCAAGGCCCTATCGCGGGCAAGGGGTCGGGTATGATCTGCTGATCCATGGGATCGCATGGGCCAAGTCAACCGGCATCATTACCCGGATGGAGTTGAAGGTGTACGCTGAGAACTCGACAGCCATCCGTCTCTATGAGCGATGTGGATTCGTTCACGAAGGGCGGCGCCGCCACGCAATTTTCCAGCATGGGCGTTACCATGACGATTTGATCATGGCTCTGATGCTCGATTAGACACACGGTTCCATGGGACTCCTAATTGAGTTGTGGATGCTCTGGACAAACTGCCGAATCCGCAAACTCCCAATGGTAATGCGGGCTTAAGGAATACACGCCCCCGTATCTGACCTAGCGTTTGTCTTGGTCCCCCCTCAGATTCTCGACTCTCGCTGAAAGCCTGAATGGTCGCGCTTCATTGACGTCTCAACCAATAGAGCGGTCGGCGCTTTGGACTCGCGATGGCGAGAATCCGGAGATCGCCATTCTCAGCGGAGTACATGACCGAGTAAGGGAACCGCCGCACCCGTTTGTTTCGCACGACACCATGGACCCGCGGACTCGCCATCGGGTGTTCGCGAATTTCGTCCATCGCCATCTCGATGGCTTGCAGGAATGTGTTGCCCAGCCCGCGTCTTTGGCTTTCGTAATACAACGCCGCATCATACAGTTCAATCTCCGCAGCCGGATGAAACGTCACGCGAATCTTATCCACCGAGGCGTTCCCGGATGTCCCGGAAGACGTCCGTGGCGGATCGGCCCAAGGTTACATCGGATAGCAGATCGTCGTGCCGTCGTTCCGCCTCCTCCGCCCAGAGACGCGCATTCTCATCCTCCGACAGTTCTTCTAGGCTGTCGAGCAGCGCGGCCGCCAATCGCGCCCGCTCTCGGGGATCGAGCTTCCGTAGTTCGACCTCTAATTCATCGTGGGTCACCGAATTCCCCTCCTGCCTTTCTGCGTTCTTATCGACGCAGTTGTAGCTGACATCCAGACATTCCTACCCAACAAATTTCGCTCATCTACCTCGCGTGCGGCAGTCCGCAACGTGGGCCCTGACGATTCTCATTATACCTCTCATCCCGTCGTCCCCGAGCTCATCGCGCCAATTTGACCGAATATTATGCTAGGTCATTACCGGCCCGTTAATCCCCTAAGGATTGCTATCCTCGGATTCGGGATCTTGCGTCAGCTCGACCCCGCCAGAGGTCCGAGTCCTCATACCCATACGGAATCATTTCGACATCGTCACGAAAAGTCCTTTGCGAGGCAATTCCGACTTTATTGGGAAAAATGATTGGGATTCCAATATCTACCTGCGGAGACTGAGACTCAGTCTCCGCAGGTCAACTTGCTCAAAACCATAGAATTTTTGGCCCCTATTCCGAGGGGTCCCAAACGAACCGACGGTTGACCGGGATCTGAAGCGCGTCGAGAATTCGACGCGTATAAGCTGGCACATGTCCCCATTGAAACCATGTATCCGTCCCGTCCTCCTTCCGGAGGACCCATAACGCACGTAAGGCGTCCAAAATGACCGCATCGGACGGTTGCTGCACCTTTCGATGGGGAATCTCCAAAGCCGGCTGATTCGCCAGGGCGTGTCGGACCATCGCGCGCATAAAGCGGGAGAACTGTAAAGCCAAGAGGAGCAGAAAGCCTAAGCCGGCCACGCGTGCCGGTTTTTCCACGAAAAAGGCCCCTAAGTGAATGGGTTCCTTCATCCAGCGAAAGCCGTGCTCGTCCTGATCTTGTCGCTTGTAGGCTTGCAGGGCGGTCACCGCAGAGAAGCTCTGACGACTGGAGACCAACACAAACGTGGACCGCCGTTCCCGCTCGTGTTGAATCCTCACCGCCGACGGCGGTGTGCTCTGCCACCCCGCACGATATCCCACCCGGGTTTCCGGGACGGCATCCTTTTTCGGGCGACCCCGTCGGCGAATCGGGACACTAGTCTGGGTCGTCACGGGATCGACGCGAAACCAGCGCGGTTTGATGCGGCGGATGGCCGCGTCCACCGCGGCTCGTGCGTCCGCCTCACAGTCAAACGTGATCCGCTCCAACGCCTTCAGTTCCGCCGCCAAGGCGTCGGATTCCTGACCGATTTCGCGTTGGAGGGTATGCTCTTTTTTCTTGTCCAACGCATCTGAATGATAGACAAAGGCGCGGGTCAGTTGATCATAGAGCACCACGTCAAACGTCTGGGCCCGATAACGGGCGGCGCCGCGTTTCGGGGACAACACCCCGACTTCGGCCCAGTTTCCGCCGTCCGCCCAGGCCTGCTCTTTCAACTGTTTCGTGAGCCGATAGGACGCCGGCAGGCGTCCCAGCCAATCCATGCCCATACTCGTCACCCGCGTGACGGTCGCGTGGGTGACCACGGCCGCATCGCTGATATAGCAGCTGCCACGCCAAAAGTCCTCGGGCACCTCACCCGCCAATTGCTCCAGCCAGTCGGAATGCCACTGACGGTCGGAGGTATTCCCACTGAGCATGGTCCCGGCCACGACCTGACCCTGATCGTCGACCGTCAGCCCCGTCATAATTTGCCGTAGGTCCGGCCGATGATCCTTACTGTGGCCATACGTGATCTGGACCGGGGCCGTCGGCCCCGCCGTGTCGGGATAGTCGCCAAACAGGGCAAACGCCGACGTATCGGCATGCAGGAAACGCGGGCCGACTTGCTCGACCGCTTGCATCCGGGTCCCCAACGTGGCCAATAAGACCTGTCCGTGATCCGCCAAGTCTTCCAAGACACGCCCTAACGCATCGTCATTGAATTGCGACGCCTGGATGGCGTCGCCCCAGAGCATCGGCAGGGGTAACGTGGCGACCCAGTCTTCCACCCGATATAACGGGTTCCGTTGCGTGAGGACATTCATGACCAGGGTCAGGAGCACCGTGCTCGGTGCGATCTTGGCCCTCTGGGCATCCCACGGGAGGATGCCGTCAACCACCGCGAGCCAGTTGACGCGGTCGGCCAGCCACCGGACGGCCAGACTCAGGCCGCTATTAGGAAATGTATTGGGATCTTGCGCTAGCTCGACCTCGCCGGAGGTCCGTGTCCTCATACCCATACGGCATCATTTCGACATCGCCATAAAAAGTCCTTTGCGAGACAATTCCGATATTATTAGGTAAAATGGTTCGGCTGCCACTATTTACCTGCGGAGACTGAGTCAGAACGCCGTGGGACACCCATAAGTTTCAGGCGCATGGTTGGAGGCTTCGACGATGCACTTTTATGCTGGGCGGTTGCCGGCCCGACGTACCGAGCTTACGGAATAT
>JAJZAN010000213.1 GCA_021799435.1 Bacillota bacterium
TCATACGAGTAAAGGATATTTTCCCACCTCATGCTACTCCCTCGCAGATTCGTGTTTTTCTCCTGTATACCCGCTGAGGCCCGTTTCAGCCGCGGATCAGGTAACCTTCGTGCGCGGGGGGGGGGGCTCTACTGCCCCCTGTCGTCGCGCATTGCCCCGAATCGCTGCGCTACGCTTGTCCATAACACATGCTTGTTAGCATGGCTAACTATTGGTATACTAGGACCGTCCCTTGGACCCTCTGCGCGGGAGTGAAAGAAGGTGGAAGGAAATGAGTAGAGACGTGCTTAATATGCTTTTCGTCGTCATGGTAATCATGACCGTCGTGGCTTTTATCGAGCATCCCAGCATTAAAAATGGGGCCAGAGTCATTTTGATGGCGTAACACGAAGCTAGTCAAAACGAATAGAGAGGAGGTGACCCACTCCCATGACTTGAACACGCCTGAATGATCCATGTCCAAAGGACCACGGTATGGCTTTCGCATGGAATCTAACTGTCGCAGCGGTCCCGATTCACCGGACCCCGCCCTTGTCCGCATCCGCAAGGCCCCACACATTTTTGTCGTGATGGATGCCGGTCGGTACTCTTACGCTTTCTTATGCGCGAAGGAAGTGTTTGCACCATAGCCAGATCGAGGGGCGAGCCTGCTAACGTATCGTCTATCTGGCGCATTGGCTAACGGGTCCACAGGCCGTGCGTAGACGAACCCTTGACGTTTGGGAAGTCAGTCACTTCACCAGCTTCCGCAACCATGTAGGGCTGGTGGACGCGCGTTGGGCATAACGAATTTTGTCTTGAATTTGCTTTGACGTGACGCCGTCGATTTGTATCTCACGAGGCGCCAGTCCCGCTTTGAGTCCAGCTGCCAACTGGTTGAGACGCTCCGGCGTCCACGCACGAGGCCGTTTAGGTGCCCTTGCGGATGCAATCGCTTCTGCCGAGAGGAGGGAATCGCGATACCACTGGTATACATACGCCAACGCCTGCACGTCCGTGACATTGTATGCGGCGATGCTCGGCACATCCAAGGGTTCCCCTAATTGCCGATGCAACTCGTAGGCAAGACCGACGGCAAAGCCGTCCCACGGGGACTCGTCGGGTGCAAAACCCAGAAATTCTGATACAGCCTTGATCGACCACGAATTCGGGAACTCAAGCGATCGGTACATGATTGTCTTCAAATCCAATTTGTGCACTTTGTCCCAAACGGGTAATCCTCGTCGATGCCATCGTTCAAGGCCATTTTCTATGGCACCATCATCAAACCCTGAGCCACTCCAAGAGCACACCGTATTACCGTGATCCGCCACCAGTGCAAGAAATGCCTCAAGCATCAGCTTGCGCGATTTTCGCCGTTCCTCAACCGCAATCCACTGTGCCACTGCGGCGCCAGGCGCCTTGGCTCCAATCATCCATGGTTCGTGCGGAGCTCCTACGCCTAACCCTGTTTCAACGTCGAACAGGACGATATCCGCTGGCACCGATTCTCTGTGGGACGGTAACCACACCGGACGCCCTCGACGCTCGGCTTCACCTTTTGCAACGAGCCGAGCCGCCAACGCTTTGCCCAGCCCGGCCTCTTTCAACTGCTCGACACTTGAACCCATGAGTTCGTCGGTCGTGGTAATGCCCGCATCCCGAAGTTTTTTCTCCCGTGCCGGACCGATTCCCGAAATGGCCACGATTCCAAAAGCCCGTGGTGGGACCCACGTAATACGCGGTGGATGGCCATCGTCTAGATCAATGATGGCGGCGCGCGCATCCTTTGGATTGTTGTCACTGCTGGCGGCATTAACGACCCATGTGTCACCAACCTGTTGTACACGCCCACCGTGACTATGGCAGTGCCCACACAACACCAACGCCGGTGAGTTCGCCGAGATGAACCGAGCCAACTCCGGCGATCCCAGGTGCTCACACCCGAATCGTAGACCGACATCTAGGCAGCCACGCGGCGGGGTGTGCGAGACTACAATTAAGTGGCGAGGATCGACCTTGAGCTTCGCGACCGCGCGATCTAAATGATCATAGACCATCGAATCGTCATGACGGACCCAGCCGATATTGTTGACAGGCACGCCCTTTGCAGTCGTCGAAACGAGTGCGCCCTCGACTCCGACCACACCCCACTCCTCAATGCGCAGAGGTTCGCGATGCAAGTCGTACACGGGGGCCGGACCCAACAGATGGCGGTCTTCGGGATAGCAGTCGTTCCCAATGACAGCCCCCACTCCGTAGCGGGCCCGACGCGCCATTTTGTGAAAGACGTTGCCTTCTTCAATCGACCTAAACGCGCCCAATAGGCGTAAGGGGTTCTGCCAATCACCTTCATGGACGAAAGGGTCGCCCACGGGAGGTCGACCCAGTTGATGACTCAGTGCTTGAATGAGATCTTCCGGCTGTCGCGGACCGCTTCGCAGAACTTCAAGAACCCACCCGTGGTCCTCCCGGGAATATGTCCCCCCGAAGCGACCTGTATCATCGCCTCCGTAAAGGATGACATCGACCGGCTCAGCCTCGTCAATCAGACGATCTACCCACTCCATGGGCTGCAAGCGCCAATCGCTAAAAAACAATATCCGCATGATTAGTCTCCTCCGGAAACCGAGCGATACCGACGCTTCCACGGTTGGCGATTAACGCGCTGCATGCAACTCCATATGGGCGCGGGGACTGGAACAAGGACCTATCGGCGCTCACGGTGCCCAGTTCGCTAGGTGACCACGGACAACCGATACGGGTGCCCCAAAGCGGGACTTTGATTCCATGTTACGAAGTAGCCCGTCTGTAGCGTACGGATCTGTCGCGAATTAGGGAGAAAGGGATCGTAACACTATGCCGTCCGTGGGTGGGAATCGTCACCAGAACGGTGCCACGGTACTGCCCATTGCCATTCGTCCGGTCATTTCGCAATGAGGCAGAGAGCAACGGCTTGATGCACACTCGCCCCCGAAAGTCCGCTAACCCGTCCGCTTTACAACTCAAATTCAAGTCGTGGGACGTCGATCATGGTGAGGTTACTACGCTCAAAGAGAGCATGATGACCCGTTCCATGAGCTTGAACATGGACGGCCAGCTCAGCCATCCCCGCATCGGGCAGCCGCGGACTGACGATATAGTGGGTGGTTTCCGTATGTTGGTCGCCCTGTCCCGTGGTCGGCCAGAATCGGTATCCCGAAATCGATGGTACCATCAGGGTGTGGGATAAGAATGTGGACGGTGTCGGTTCTAACATCTGGCAACGCATGACGACTTCACTGCAATTGGCGTATTGGCGAAAGTATAACAGCGAAAACCGGCACGGGCCGATGGCGGCGGCACGCATCACCGAAATGGGAGGACCCCCAGGGCCTTCGACGGGCGGCATATCATCACGTGGCTCAAACCGCATAGGTATTGACCCCTTCCATCGCACGATACCCACGTCCACACCAAACCAAAACGACTCTCCGTCTGCTTGGACATCCAGCAGCGCGTTCCTGTAAACGCGCTTGTGCCCCCGTATGCGCCTCTACTGGGCATTAGTTCTATGTTAAACGATAGGAATGGGGTTCAGACTGGCCACGAGAATCTGAATACCGAGTCCAACGACACCGACCACGACGGCCAG
>JAJZAN010000061.1 GCA_021799435.1 Bacillota bacterium
CTGTTGTCTACAGAATATCAGACAATCCAGTCACAGGTTATCCACAAATCTCTCGGAACAGGAAGCCCCATCGTGGGGCCATACCTATTGGGAAGGGATCCCGCAAGTACACAAAAAATCCCCCCGTCTCGGTTGAGAGGGGGGGATTCGTCGAACAGGGCGTTGAACACAAATGGTTCTGTTGAGGCCTTACACCGTGGTCCCGCTGCGTTGCAGACTTCCGCAAACGGCCACGGGGATTGGGATGCAGGGAATTGATCCGGACACTTCCCGAAAGAGAGTTCGTCTACGAATCAGGAGGGCTGAGGTTCAAATCCTCACGGGCGCACCATCCCAAACCCTGATACCGCAAGCATTTGCGGGTTTTTTATTTTGCGAAGCGCCCCCAATTGGGCTCAGCATCCCCACGAACGTACGATACGGGATGAGACCCTATTTCGGGCAGGCCTCCGGTTCACGGCAGGGTTCTAGTGACGGGAGACTCCCGAGACTCTTGGAGAAATGGCGGATCCGGGGGCCTTCGTCGGGGCATCACGGCCCGGATTTTAGGGGTGTCCGCATTTCGTGATTGATCAGGCGGTTTTTGGCGGTGTTGTTAGGCCGATACACAAAAGCGTGCATATGGCCAAATAAAAATGGACAGTGTGGCCATATGCACGGAAATTCTGGGATGGCGGGTCTGCGATAGAGAGTCAAAGCAGACCTGGACAACGGTTTTCACCACGCGGAACGTCTTGGACGCTGAACCGAAGGGGGTCAACTGTACCTTCGACGACGCCTCCGGTTCAGCAATGGGGTCGAGCGGCTCAACGCGGAAATTCGACGTGGGGAACGGGTGACCCGCATCCTCTCGAATTGGGATGCGCCATCCGTCTTCCGGGCACCGTGTTACTGGAACAACATAGAGCCTTGACCACGGGCAAGCGCTATATTCCTCGCGTCTGACAATTGATAGTTTGGGCGACCCAACAATTGGAATATAGCCCGTTCATATTTCACGGATCCCATGTAGTATAATTGCAACAAACCTGGGTTGCTATGGAGACAAGCAACATTCCTTGGGGATGGCATGATGATGTGACCGGAATGGGTAAATGAATCAGTCTACTCGTACCCTCTGTCCGGTCATTCCCATCTTCTGCACCTCACCTCTGTTTCCGTTTAAGCTATCACAGTCGATTTCCTTGGTTACACCAGGACTGAAAAAGTGCGAGGAGGAACTTCTTTGATCACCCACAAACACATCGCGGGAATTTTAGGCGCCGCCATACTGCTCATCGTGACCTCCGGGTGTGGCAGCACTTCTGCTGCATCTTCGGCACAACGCACGGCCGTGGTGGCTCTAGCTCCGCAAACATCGCCGAATTGGTTCTTCCCAATTCGAGCTATAGGTTCTGGCAGTGACGTCAATATGCAAATGGAGTCCTTGCTGTATAAACCTCTTTTGACGATAACGAGCACCGACGGTATTGACTACCATCACTCATTGGCGTCTCACGTAGCTGTCTCCCACAATGACACGGTTTTTACGATCACCTTAAATCCGCGTTATAAATGGTCTGATGGTAAACCTATTACGGCTCAGGATGTTCTTTTCACGTGGGATATAATAAAAACCACCAGTAGTCACGCAACAAATCTCCCATGGTTTCATGCTGGATCCGGTGTAGGTGGAATTCCTTCAAAATGGCGCAGTGTCGTGGCTCAAGGCAACAACAGAATTGTTGTCACATTGACGCAGCCGGTAAATCCTCAATGGTTCATACGCAACGGCTTGGCCCAGATTTCACCAGTGCCCAAGTTTGTTTGGAACAAATATCCGGGGGATATGACTAAAACTTTGGCTTTCATCAAGTCGGTGGCCAATTCCCCTGGGAACCCTGCCTTTAAAGTCGTTGACGGTCCCTATCACTTTGATACCATGCAGGCTAACAATTATTGGGCCTTTGTGCCAAATCCACAATATGGCGGGCACAAGTCCACCCTCTCCAAAATCGTTTTCCAATATGAATCTTCTGCAAGTAGCGAATTTACCGGCCTGAAAAACGGGACGATTTCGTTCGGATACTTGCCTCCCTCGTTATGGAGTGCCAGAGCGCAACTGACCCATGATAAATTGAACCCTGCCTATCTTTTCGGCTTCAATTATCTGCAACCCAATCTGAGTTCTCAGGCCCCTCATGGTCTCGGAATCGTGTTCCAACAACAATACGTACGAGAAGCACTACAAATGGGGATCGACCAACGTAGCATCGTCCAAACTATGTATCATGGACAGGCAGTCGCGGAAAACGGACCGATTCCGGCTCAACCTCCCACCAAATTCTATGATCCGGCACTCTCAAAGCCTTTATATCCCTTCAATCCCAAAGCTGGCAAAGCGTTATTGGAGAACCATGGCTGGCATTTGGTTAACGGCGTCATGACTAACGCAAATGGCGTAAAATTGGCTTTTACTTTAACTTACGTCAGTGGCAGCAATACTGACACGTCAATTGTTCAGTTGATCCAGCATGACTGGGCGTCTGAAGGAATCCAAATCACTTTACAATCACAACCCTTCGACAATATCATTGCGCGTGCCAACCAAACGGATCCTACTCAATGGAATATGGTGTGGTGGGGTGGGGGATGGACCTATGAACCTGACTTTTATCCATCGGGTGGTGGCCTCTTTGCCACTGGAGCAGGGGCTAATTTTGGCGGGTATGCTAGTAAAAAGATGGACAGCCTTATCCAGGCCACCTACGCACCCGGAACTCCTGCGGAAATTACGTCCCGGATGAACGCTTACCAAGCACAGGTGGCCACGGACTTACCCGTGCTATGGATACCGTGGAGTTCCACAGTTAACGTACATGCCGCAAATCTTCATGGCACCGTAAAAACATTCAATCCCGTGTCCGATCTGTATTTTCCCAACTACTGGACTTTCAGTAAGTAAGAATTGACAGCAAGGGGCGAACATATTGTCGCCCCTTGACCCAATCCATCGCACGAACAACCTAATGAAGGGGCAGAATAAAGATGCGTATAATCGTTTCGTGGAAACTCTTTAAGTAAATTTGCCTAACTTTGCCCCTATTCTAACCGGCAACCCAGAAAAATGCTGCTTCCTAATACCGTAGGTCAGATGTTTTGCCCCAGTCAGGATTTTCGGAAAAAACGCGAAAAATCTCCTTGATCTCGTCAAGAATTGAAAATAGGCGCTCGCGGGCACCTTGCGAACGATTGAGGAGAAGAGTTTCAATTGCTCATAGGTAGGCTACTAACCACGGTGCTGTTTTCGGTGGCCCCTTCACTTATCCCGAGAATCCGTTTGGGATCCGTGGAATCGATCCCGACCGCCACGACCACGAGATGCCCGCCGACCCGAATTCCATCGATCATGTGGACCACCCATGTCTGATCATCGAACCGTCGGCCGAGAAATTGATCCAACGCTTGCTGCGTGGCCTGAATGAAGCGGCGACTGACCATACTTTTGGTGGGATCCGCCGTCTCGACGGCAGATTCGAGGGCAGCATCGGCAGGGAGCTGTTGCCGACTCGCTAACCCAAACAACATGCGTTCCCGTACCGTTTGGGTGGTCCGGGTGGCATCTTGAAAGGCATGATACGTCGCCAGCGGCAGTTCCTCCGCACTGTCACGGGCCCGGACCCAGGTCGGGTCGGTGACGGGAATTTTACGGTCACCCAGATAGACAAATCCCTGTTCGGTCCGGTGCCGGACGGCCTTTGATGCTCGCAACTTGATCCACTTCGGCGGCCATAAGTTCCTGCAAAACGCAGATCCCCGTGTGAATGGGTAACGCTAACAGCCCGGATTCCGTCTGGTGTAAAATATCAACCAACGGCACAGTTACCGAAGCTTTTTGCTGGTCTGTTGCGGGATTGTTCTTTATACTAAGGTTTACTAAGATGAATAGAACCTCTCGAGTAAAACAGAGAACCCTCAGAATCGCTAACCTCAAATTCCACGAAATTCGGCGCCATCCCGGGTTCAACAACCGCCGGGGCAGAGAGGACGGGGTTGGGATGGGGGGCCTAGCGGAAGTTTCCTAGTTAAGGGGCAAAATTGACCTCAAAGGCATGCTCCGTCTCAAATTTGTGTTTATACAACAAAATTTTGGTTGCAGACGGGTTAGGGTCAGAAAAAATGTTTCTTAAAGTTATTCCCCAAAATTGCCAAGAATTTTTGAGGGTCGATCGCGCACTGCTGTTTATCAACCCATGGAACAGGGGGTTCGTCGATGGCAACCATTACCCAGCGCAAAGTGAAAGGACACGTCTACTCCTATCTGAGTCGAAGGAAAACGGGTCGATGGAAAATCACGACTCGTGAAACAACAATACTTGGGGCGGGCTGAGCAGGTCGTCGCACGATTGGAGGGGCAGCCACCCGAACCCACCCGGGTGCGGGTGACCCGAGTACGGGGGCAGCCAAGCCTTGTTGAGTATGGCTCGTCGCTTGCGCCTTGTGGAGATCGTTTATGCGGTCGCACCAGGGCGCGACCAAGGTTTGACTGTGGGAACTTCTATGCTGTTAGCGGTTCTCCACCGCGTGTTGGCTTCCTGCAGCAAAGCCCCATGGCACGAGGGGTTCCGGCGCACTGCGCTGTACCACGATTTTTCTGTTCGGGAGGGAGACCTGCGAAGCCAGCGGTTTTGGGACCACAGGGGCTACTTAACGGGGGACCGAGTCCGCGAGGTCGAGCGGAGGCTGGCCCAGCACATGGCGGTGGAATTTGACTGGGATCTTTCTACCGTGGTCTATGATGCAACCAACTTTTACCCCGGGATTGACACCCAAACGGCCTCGACGTGAGCCCAACGGGGCCATCAGATGCCACATGTGAAGGCGACCAGTGGTTCGCCATTCTTTTTAAAAGGTGACCCCTGAACCACTGAGTTTCTGTCTAATGGCGTCCACTAGAAACGTGGCCAAATGATCCAATAACAGCTCGCCATATTCCGCTGTGGCTCCTCGAGGATCCCCTAAGACCCCGGTTGGAGAAAAATAACGAACTCCCCGAGCAAACAAGGCCTCTTTATTAATCGGCTTCAGATAGCCGACCTCCGCCCGGTCAAGGCGCACCAATTCCGGGCACAAGGCGAGCATCATCGCTGTTTCTGCAAATCCGGCGTGCTGGCCGCCCTGTTCTGGTGTACGACCCCATTGAGTAACAGGACGGTTTTGCTCCAAAAAATACGCCTGGAAATCGTCAATCGCCACCACCCGGGGCTCGGGTTCTACCGATTCCTGCACGTGAATGGCTGCTTTCCCGACAGCTTCAAAGTTTCCCCCGTGGCTCGATAATATTAATACGGTGGTAAACCCATGCGAGATTAGATTTTTTCCATATTGGACAATCAATGCAATAAGGGTGTCGCTCGCAATGGTCAAACTACCGGAAAAGGCCATATGGTGGTCAGATATCCCAATGGCGATGACGGGGGCAACCAGGGTCTTTCCGAGGTTCTTGGCGATCCGCAGCGCTAATTCCTGCCCGATGACCGTATCGGTTATGAGAGGAAGCTGCGGCCCATGCTGCTCGATGGATCCGGCCATGATAATACACGTGCGATACCCGTCAGCCAATGCAGATTCAATGTCTGGCCATGTTAGCCGTTCGATTAAGAGCTCTGTCCCATCAAACATTCTATCGCCCCTCGATTTCTGGATTGTTGGCTCTAATGAAATGAGGCTCTAAATAAGGATAGGAATAGCCAAAGGCCTCGGGACCCCACACGAGAAGCGCCTCAGGGCTCTTCATGATAGGCGGGGCCGCAATCGCCAACACGGTTACCCGTTGCCCGTAATGCAGGTACTCGGTGGTAATCGGGGTCCCGTTCTCCCGATCGAGGACCGTAATGAGGTCTGGTACGGTGACTACAGGACGCTCATCCATCACGGCCACCAAGTTTTCATTTTGAAATTCAATCCTCATCCGCCTCGTGAAATAATCGTCCGTTCCATCAATGAGAACCCGACCGCGCGCAAACCCGCCACTGGTACGACGCTGGACATCCACGATTTTGCCTACAAAGATAATATCAGCCCCCCCATACGGCGGGGTGCGTGCGGCTTTGAGCAATGCGGCAATGGGGTCTCTATGCGTTTTCTCGACCCGCAGTACCGCTTCTCCCAGGCGCTTGGCAAAGCCTAAAGTGCCCCGTACCGCAGTACGTTTCAAGTCGGTACCCTGCATAGCGAAATGACTGAGAAAAGCATGGCCTCCCATTCTGATGGTGACCGCCCGCGCGTAATGTTCCAATGTCTGATTGGTGTGCGCGCGAAACGTCACCACATCGCCCCACTCATTGACCACGCAAGCAGGGGTCCCGCTCAATCCATAAATATGAAAGGTCTCCATGTAGACTTCAGGGAAGGCGCGTCCCATGCCATCAGCATCCACCACCGGTAGATTCAGGTGGGCCGCGGTTGCCAAGGGCACCATGCTGTTCACTCCTCCCGCTTCCATGGCACAAACAGCCTGAGCTCGGATCCCCAGTTCCTTTTCCAAGGCTTGAAATGCAATAATCGGTTCCGGTCCCGCTGGAATTTTCTCCAACAGGACCGTAGGGGCTCCCATAGCAGCAATCGGGATCACCCATTCACTGTCCGCCACTTCATCAACATCCATTACGAGGAGATCCTTCTCAGCAATGGCTTCTTCGGCGAGCAAGCGCCCGATATAAGGATCCCCGCCTCCCCCCGTTCCCAACACTGCGGCGCCTAACGCGATGGGAATCAAATCATCTTTTGTCAAGTACCAGCTCATTTAGGTAATGTTCCCCCTGGTTTTGGATTCCTCACCTGTGCCCATGTAGCACCTCTGTGTTACAGAGAAGTAAACCGGTTTCGCCGTAGCAACTGTCCATGTCCCGGTTGCACCATGAGTTCCCCATTTTTCATGACTAAAGTCCCGCGGGAAAATGTCAAGATGGGATACCCCGTCAATTCAAACCCGTCATAGGGCTCATAATCGACGGCCGAGTGGGTGACGTCTTTGGACAGGGTCACCGACCGCTTAGGATCATAAACCACGAGATCCGCGTCAGCCCCTACCGCAATGGTGCCTTTACGCGGATGCAGTCCGAATAATTTGGCGGGGTTGGTTGCTAAGACTTCTACCCATTTATTGATCGTAATGCGTCCCGTTTGCACACCAAATGTAAATAACAAGGGGCCCATGGTTTCGACGGCGGGAATGCCCGGCGGCATGCGGGTAAAATCATTGATGCCTAGTTCTTTTTGCCCATGGAAGTTCCAAGCGGTATGGTCGCTGGCGACGGTTTGCAAATCCCCAATCCGGAGCCCATTCCATAGAGCCTCCACATGATCGCGGGAACGAAAAGGTGGTGACGCCATATACCGTACTGCCTCAGCAGCGGGTTTGGCATAATAGTTGTCGTCTAAGAGCAAATAGGTCGGCCGGGTTTCCGCATAGACTTGCTGGCCAGATTGACGTCCGATGCGGACCGCTTCCAACGCAGAAATACTCGACAGATGAACGATATACACGGGGGCATTGTCTGCTAGCCCGGCTAGGGTGATAATGCGTTGGGTGGCCTCGCCTTCAGCCTCCGGAGGCATAGCATAAGGCACTTCGTGAGGAGCCCGCCGGCCGGCTTTAAACAATTCTTCTGACCGGGCTTGGACAATGTCCCCATTTTCTGCATGAACGGTCACAATGCCTCCGGCGTTTTTGGAATGCTTCAGGATCTCATATAAAGCCCGGTCATTAAGGTCCCCAAACCCCCGCATCATGAACACTTTAAAGCTTGGGTAGCCATCCTGAACCATATCGGCCATTTCCGCCAACACATCCGCTCGGGGGTCGACCACGACGGTATGAAATCCGTAGTCGATGTAACAGCGTTCGCGTGCCTTGTCGTCCCACTGAGAAACGGCATCATGCAACGTGTCACCCGTCGACTGAAAGGCGTAGTCGACCACTGAGGTCACGCCACCACACGCCGCTTGACGCGTCCCGCTTTCAAAATCATCTGGACTGTGCATAGCATAGGGAGCCAGATACGCGTCGAAATGGGTATGAACATCAATAAAGCCCGGGACGATCCATTTGCCCCCTAAATCAAAATCAGTCCGGCCGGGGGGCAGGTTGGCGGCAATTTCGACAATCCGGTCCCCTTCAATACCGATGTCCGCGCGAAAAGTGTCCGTGGCGGTGATAATCAGCCCGTTGCGCAATGTTAGGTCCATTTAAAATACCTCCAAGGAGTTTAGGATAACTTCGATACAAGAGACGTTCGTGCGATCCGGATGGACCAATAGTCCAGTCCGGTATAGCCAAATGCCAGGGGGCCCCATACCGCCAAAGATTCTAATGAGGTCATAATCGGTGGAGCTGCCACGCACAGGATGGCTGCTCGCTGTCCATAGCGCAAGCGCTCGGTCGGGATGGCCTCCCCGGTTTCCGGGTCAAGAAAGATGATGAGATCCGGAACGGTAGCCACAGCCTTCCCATCGCGCCAAGCGACCAGGTTTTCGTTTTGAAAGGAGATGGTGAGGATGCTGCCATCAAACTCATCGGCTCCATTAACGGTGGCTTTGCCCAGGGCAAAGCCCCGGCGCGTTTCGCGTTGCACGTCGAACACCTTGCCCCGGAACAACTCCGTCACGTCACCATAGACCGTACCGTGAAATGTTTGCCCTACGGCTTTGACGGGATCGTTCTGACCAGCCCGGGCCACACGCACGGCTCGACCTAATTCGAATGCTAGCGTGAGGGTATTACGCACCGCTGTGCGCTTGAAATCGGCTCCCGACATGGGGTAATGAGCGAGATACGCCGCCCCGCCCATCCGGATCGTCACACCACGTAAAAGCCACTCCATCTCAACGTCCGAACTGGCTTCGCAAATCACTGTGTTGCCGTCCTCATCCACGACACACGCCGGGGTACCGGGCACACCATAGACGGAAAACGTCTCCATCTGCAATTCGGGGAAGGCGCGTCCCATGCCGTCCCCATCGAGCAGCGGAAGGCGCGTCTGGGCTGCTACCAGAATGGGAATCGTGCTATTAAGGCCCCCACACTCCATGGAACAGACTGCATCTGCCGATTTGCCAAGTTCTTTTTCGATTCGGCGGAAGGCGGCTAAAGGCTCTGTGCCGCGCGGAATTTTCTCGATCACCACGGTCGGTGCCCCCATCATCGCGGAGGCTAAAATGAAACTGTCATCGGCGATGTCCTGCGGATCGACAATGGTGACTGGACCCAACTCTTCAATGGCTGCCTCCGCCATCAATCGTCCAATTTCCGGATCGCCTCCGCCTCCGCAACCCAAAATCGCAGCCCCCCGAGCAATATCCCGAATTTCTTCAATTCCGATAGATGTCAGTTTCATGACTCGGCTTTCAACTCCTCCCAAGCCCGCAATGTGCCCGCCACCGTCAGGCGAATGCGCGTCGCGTTTCCTGGCAGGTAACTTAGCGGCAATTCCTCCACGTCGACCAAGACCAAACTATCCGGTGCCGCACCAGCAGCCTCGGCTTCGGCACGTGCCGCCGCTTCCGCTTCGGCCAAGACCTCATCCCGCTTGCGGCCTTCCATGTTATAGATCTTATCGACACGTCCGCTAACTTGGGCCATGGCCGCTCCAATGGCATTAGCCACTTCGTAATGGAGCGGCCGAACAATGTGGGAAGCCTCGGGGAGTGCATCCGGCAAGGTGAAACTCCCACCGCCCACCGCGATGAGGGGAATAGGCAAGGCATTGGTCTTAATTTGGGCGATGGCGTCCACTATGCGATTTACAGCGATTTGATAGGCTTGTTGGGCAAAAGCCTCGTCGAGAGTGAGCACACCAGGATCCCCCAGAGGACCCCTGCCTTGACTGACGGCTACATCCGTAAAAGTCAGCGTATGGCCGCCAAATACCTGTCCCTCTGTAATGATTTTGTAGCCCACGCTATCCGGTCCAATGGTAATCCCCCGTGCGGTTTCGCGCACGATAGACCCGCCACCCAAACCCAAAGAGACCAAATCGGGCATTCGGAAGTTGGTCCGCACGTCGCCGACTTCAACCGCCACGGCCGATTCGCGGGGGAAGCCCCGGACTAAGATTCCGACATCCGTCGAGGTGCCTCCGATGTCGATAACGACCGCATCGGTCAGACCAGTCAAATACGCGGCACCCCGCATGCTGTTCGTGGGTCCGGAAGCCACGGTGAGGATCGGATATTGCTGCGCATAATCGAGTTCCATCAGCGTGCCGTCATTTTGGGCCAAGAAAAGCGCGGCGGAAATGCCAGAGTTTCGAATCGCAGCCGAAAAAGTCTGGACGACGCGTTTGGCGACTTGTATCACCATGGCGTTAAGAATTGTGGCATTCTCTCGCTCCAACAATCCAATGCTTCCTATCTGGTGGGACAGGGAGGTCGGCACATCTCCTAATTCTTCTTGGATGATAGCCGCTGCCCGCTCCTCGTGCTGAGCGCTGACTGGAGAGAAGACGCCTGTAACGGCCACAGCGTCAACGGTACCCCGGACCTTACGGCAAGCCTCCGCGACAGCCAGCTCGTCTAATGGCGCGATTAACCGCCCATCAAATTCATGACCCCCACGCAAAATGACGGAATGCGCCCGACCCCAGGTCGCCAGGTCATCCGGCCAAGAGGCCAACGGCTTCACGCCGGTGGTTGCCGGGGCGCCTATGCGCATAGCCAAGACGCGGCTCAATCCACGACGTTCAATAATGGCGTTGGTGACCTGCGTGGTGCCCAGCATCGCCAAGCTAATCCGCTGAGGAGGCAAGCCTGATGTCTGGAGAACATGTGTGATAGCCGTTTGGATCCCTGAGACGATATCACTGCTATTTGGCACCTTGACCTTTGAGACGACGTTATCGGCCGTATCTAAGATAACCGCGTCGGTCATGGTGCCCCCGACATCAATCCCCAATCGATAAGACATCTCGTCACACTCCGTATCAAAAAATTATGGGATCGGCATCGCCTCGCCGTGTCATCGTGACGGACAGGGACGGCAGCACTCAAACCAGAAGCATGAGACCGCCGTCCTAAGCTGTCTGTCTAGGCATTTAGACGGCACCGCTTAATCCATCACGGTGAGGCGCGAGGAATCGGCAGGACTAAATAAGGGTTGGGGATCACGCCGCACGGCTGACACCACGAGCGATCCAATGTAATAGACAATGGCGGAGGCGGCTAAGGAATTAATCGAGGGAATGCCCATGGTGACCTGCTGGCCCACAACAAATCCGGTAGCCCATGCGATGAGCGCAACTGGATTCCATCGTTCCACCACCCTGGGCAGGGTGCCTTCTTCGCGGGTTTCGTCTAACAAGTGACGCTGCCGTTTGAGGAAAAAGTAATCCACTATCATAATGCTGGCAATGGGCGGAATGGCCACACTTAACAGACTCAGGAAGTTGATAAAGTGGTTTAAAATGCCGAGGGCAGACATCACGATACCGAGGGCTCCAATCACGACGGTCGTCTTGCGGCGACTGAGGCGCCGATGAAAGATAATCTCAATAGCGTTGATAATGCCCAAGCCGGCGCTGTAGAGGTTAAAGTCATTGATTTTCACCGTCGCTAAAAGAACGAACATGACGCCAATGAACCCAGTCGTGGCGAGTGTCAGAGTGATGACGTTAGTGGACTTTAGAGCACTAGCCAGCAGCACCCCAATCATGCCGATAGTGTATTCGCCGATGGTAAAGCCTAAAATAGTTTGTTTAAACACATCTCCCACGGACCGATTGAACCGTGTCATATCCGGGGATATGACACCACCGACCATAAACCCGCCGGCTACGAGGCTGGCACCGGTGGCAATACTCATATGGGGCCCGGGCGGCACGGCGGCCACCAGTTGACCAAAACTATGATGGGCAAAGACGCGCCCGATGGCCACTAACATCACGACAACAAATGCTGGAACCGCAATATACGCGGTCCATCCCATGGTCATGAATCCGTGATAGACGATAAATACCACGATCGCGCCGGTGATGATCGACCACGCCCACACAGGAAGCAAACCCAACAACTGTTGAACGCCCAAAGCAAATACGGCGTTTTGCACCCCGAACCACCCGATGATGCTGACGCCCACAACGAGACCCGCTATCCCGGCACCGATTTCACCAAATCCTGTCCAGCGAGCCAGGAGCGACGTCTGGAGTCCTTCCTTCATCCCAATCCATCCGGTAAATGCCGAGACAATCTCGAGGATGACGGCACCTAAGGTAAAAGCCCAGAACGCGTGCCAGAATGACATGCTATATCCTAAGGTTGCACCCAGTAAAAACTGGGATAACGCCCCCAACTGTCCGATGCGCATTATCGCAATACTAAACCAGTGGTATCGTGCATCTGTCGGCACACGGGTTAGCGGGAAATCTTCCTGTGGCTTATTATTCGCGTCGACACTCAGGGCCTTTGCTTCTGCCATGCCCGTTCCTCCTTTGCTGTATTTGGACAATCTTTTCCCCCCGTTACCACTCACAAGTTGGTTCCGGGTTCTCTTGTCAGCAGGATGCCTGTTTGCCGGTCGCGAGCCCGAAACCTGGCCATCCTCGTTGTCCTGGTCTAAGGTTTCAGTGAGGTCATATGCTAGGTCTTAAACATGAGAGATTGGTAGATTCTGCGCCATCTCATTTTTAAATTCTTCCCCAAAAGAGACAAATAAAGCGGGCATAGCCAACTCGATGATGTCCTTTCATGTTAGAGTTTATTTGTCCTTTGTCATTGTTTCTATAGATATCGATACAAACCTTACTCAAGCAATTTGTATCTCCACCCAATCCCTATACGATTGGATCGAAGGATTCCGTCAGTCTGAGCCACGACACCCATTCACCTTGCATAGTGGTAGCCACCCGGGACGGGTGGTAAATAAACTTACAAAATGGTTAATGCGCGTGAGGCGATCTTCGATAAAGAAGCTCGCGACTGCGAGTCAGCGGAGGTTCTGCAAGCCGTTCGACCAATGTTTGACGTTTTTCGCATGCGTCCGGTATTGGCTATTAACGGATTCTCAGACGTTGGTATTCGCCAAGGATTGCCGTAACGTGCCCGAGAGCCCTAATTGATGGACGGCGAGGGTTTTTGCGAGCCCTTCACGAAGACTGGCCGCGGCGGGGGGATAGTCGTGTGCCAGTTCTTGGGCCAGTTTTTCAAGGGAGGCCAGGGTTTTGGGCGTTTCGGGTTCCTGATAGGCCCTGCGGAGTTTGAGCTGAACGCTATGTTTGGCCGATTCTGCGACTTCATCCAAGACATTCCGTTGTTTATGGATTTGACAACGCTGAATGCGCAAGACGGGTCCAAACACCTCGTGTAACCCTTTCGCTAAGGCTTTGGTCCCATCAATGACCGCTAACTCCCCACCCGGGAAGGCCAAGCCGCGATCCACCAGATCCGTCAACAAATGCTTGACCACCGTGCTGTTCTCCGTGGTGCCTTCGCTCATGCCGAGAATCCGTTTGTGACCCGTGGCATCAATCCCGAGCGCCACAACCACGAGATGCCCGCCGACCCGAATCCCATCGATCATGAGGACCACCCAGGTTTGATCATCGATCCTTCGGCGGAGAAATTGATCCAACGCTTGCTGCATGGCCTGAATGAAGCGACGACTGACCGTACTTTTACTGGGACCCGCCGTCTCGACGGCGGACTCGAGGGCAGCATCGGCAGGGATCTGTTGTTGACTCACTAACTCAAACAGCATGCGTTCCCGTACAGTTTGGGTGGTCTGTGTGGCATATTGAAAGGCATGGTACGTCGCCAGCGGCAGTTCCTCCGCACCGTTACGGGTCCGGACCCGGGGGTGGGTGATGGGAATTTTGTGGTCACCCAGATAGACAAATCCCTGTTCGGTGGATCCGCGGTGACATTTCCACGCTGAAAAAACCCGGACTCCCCGTATGGGAGTATCTACACCACGCCTATGAGGGCCATCTCTATCTGGTTGTGACCCCCCCATCCTCACCGCCCCCGAGCCGTTAACCCCGCCAGTGCAGTGCAAGCGCAAACCGCCTGTACTGCACTGCCCATGCCATTCTGCCTGGTGCAACTTCTCTTGGGTGCCTGTCGTTCTCTGTACCCAAACAATCTTAATGTTCGCAAGCACTATCATCGTCAGAAGCAGCCGATCCAATTAACTATGGGAATCCAATTTGATGATGCCGAATTTCAATTGCTCGCCCAATATTGGAAATTGGCATTGGGTTATGGGGGAGACCTGAGCGGACTAGCAAAGGTAACCGAACCTAACACCGACAAACGGCAATTCAACCGCATGAACCCGCGTCAGAGAGAAAAATTTACTGCGTGGATCTTGCAAAACGCCTCTGATGACGGAGTGCGCATGCTAACGAACGGACAGTTAATCTTGGAAGTCGTTGATCCTGATCACGTCTCGCCCTATCACAGGCAGACTATCCTGCAGTTCAAGTTTTCAAATGCACTCACGCTCGATCTCGATGATTCCATATTGAGGGGGTCATTAGATTTCGATGCATATAATGGCCAACGGAAACCATTAGGCCACCGTATTGCCAAATGCCTACCGTCGGACCAGTTAAACCAACTCGCCCTCTTTTTGGATAGTGAGCAGGACATTAACTTGTCGTTGTCTGCACAATTTACACAAATTCCTAAGGACCTCAGGCCGAGCTCCACGACAATCAACGGCAACGACATCTCGGCCAGCACGATGCCCACTGTCCGGGCTGCATGGACTGTCCTAAAACAGAATTGCCCTCCCGATAACAACGGGGGTTATAGTTTGGCGCAACTGATGGTGACGCTTATCACCAATGCGGTGGTGTGCATCGATCATTGGACTGTCCATTCTACCAGCGATTTAAAAACACTTCAGAAACCCCTGTTGGACCAACTATCCACAGGAGATCTCCCCGCATATTTAGCGGCATTAAAAAATGGAACGACCGACGATAGACACCGCCATCAGACGATCTAAAAGGAATTTGAAGCGCTTACGGGCAACCTTGTCGATGTTCGGCTCAACATTCCACAATCGTCAGCCCCGGTATACCCCCCTTGTACCATTGGATGGTCGTCACGGGGCCTAATCCCGACGATGCGAAAATCGAGCCCAGTGCAGAAACAGTATTTAAAGCGGAAGTGGAATTGGTGACAACACATGATCTGTCGCTTGGTAGTGCAGGTGCTGGCAAAGCGCAAATTCTTTTGTGGGTGACGCTTATGAACATCCACCAGGATAAAGTCGTATTCATGGATGAACCGGATCTGCATCTGCCTCCCCGTCTGCCGATCAACTCGCACGCCAGCTTCTTGAGTCTACAGCTCAATTTCTCGTTATTTCTCACTCCCCCTATATGGTGCCCTCGGGCCGTCTGGATTTGGTGCGACGAATAAGTCTGTACGATGGGTCTTCAAGGGTATCCTCCCGGATGTCCCGCGAAGACATAAAAGATCTTGTCATATTTAAACGTGGACTCGAGCCCGATGACCGTTTGTTCTTGTATGCGAATGCCGTGGTGTTTGTCGAGGGCCGGAATGACGCAGAGGCTCTCCGGGAGTGGGTTATGCGGAGAGATCCGGAGTTATTGCAGAAGGCGGGAATCGAAATTCGGGCTTGCGAGGGTAAAACGCAAGTAGCCGCTCTATTTGTGTAGCCCACTATTTGGACATTCCTAGGTGGGGTATGGCACTTTGATGTTTTATTAAGCAAGAGTGCCGCTGGCAATGATGCAAGTAATAATGCCAAGGTACTCGAACACTGGAAGAAATATAATCTCGTTGACAGTGGGATTTTCAGCGACTTAAGACCGGATAACGAAAACTTATACGACAAATTTCCATCCGGTCGGGTATTCTTAATTGGAACACCCGACAAGCCAAGTTTGGAATCACTCTTTACCGGAGAGTGGGGCAAAAATTGGGATGACTCACTCAAGGCCGAAGAATATTTTGGTCCCATCACGTACCGCAAATGGGCCGCTAACTATCCCTGGCCCGAATCTTGGAAGCCATTTCTTGTTCCCTTATTTGACGCAATGAAAAAGCTAGCTTCTGGAGACAATCGCTTGCTAGGAGTGTGTCCAAAAATTGATCAGGCCTGAAATAGTTATCCACAACCCCGTCTATTGGACGGCAGCGCGCCCGAAATATCGGACAGATGCGTGCACACGACTGCGGAGGAGGCCGGAGAAGAATTTTTGAAAACTCGTGGCGCCTCAAAGGATTTTCGGTGGCTCATGGCGAATCCTTATCTTAATGTGTTCCGCTTGGAGACGTGCCAGGACGCCCAACGCAACAAGGACAGGAGATGGGCCATGAAATTTCGGACGGGATTGGAATCCGGATCACCCCTGATTATTGCCGCCGCGACTCGATGAATGGCTGCCGGCGGGCCATTGGACCCGCGTGGTTTCGGAGGCGGTCGACGCCTTAGATTTAAGCTCGGCGGAAGCCGCCTTTCACTCACAGGGGCCGGGGGCCTCGGCCTATCCGCCCAAACTTCTGTTAAAACTCCTCATCTATGGATACCTCCGCCAACGGTTTAGCTCGCGGCGGATCCGTGAAGCCTGCCGGGAGGACCTCACCTTCCTCTGGTTGTCGCCACTCACACAGCCTAAACACAGTACCATTGCGGCCTTTCGGCAACAACATCTATCCGTTTGACGCGGGAACGCGTCGTCGATTTGGACACATGGGCCGAGGTGGACGAGAGGGAAGAACCCGAGTGGACCGGATCCCCTGCTGGGACCAACCGGCACAATCGTCAAGGGCACCGGTGGCATCCGGAACTGATAGCCGGGCTCGACCGCTAACACAAACTATCTTCATATTCACCCCTGGACCATGGGTTCAATTTGAAGCATTTTACCTCCTCACATACCACGAGGCCACCCACCACCCGCATAAGCGGGCCTTGGTGTTGACAGCACCCAAGCTGACTGGTGCGATCTTCGGGCTCCTGATCCGAGGCCAACTCTTATGATGGAAGGAGATTTGCGAGTGAAAAAATAATGCTTGACTTTTTCCGCTGGTCTAAAATGTCTAACCTTCTTTCAGCTCTTCGATGGTTCGCGTTGTGATTTCAAGTAGAATCCGACCTGAACTACAAAACGGTAGCAATTTGGTTTTCATATCGCATTCGAAATCCTGAAGACGCTCCTAACCTGACAGCATTTGCCGTACGATACCTGTTTCCGGGGAAGGATCCGGCCATAATGTAGATCGCCGTGGGTTACACGGTGGATGACAGCCCATGGAATTGCGAGGTTAGTCATCGGCTATTGGGCCGACGACGTGTAGAATTTTTGTAACATGGAGTTCCTCGTAGCCACTAACTCCCTCCATGCTCAACTCGCCGTCCCGCACGATTTCTAGTTGCAACGACGCAGTACAATGAAGTGGGGTACGTCAGACGAAGCTGAGGTGAATGGATACGCGTAACGACTATACAGTAGTTCTTACGACCAGCACCATGCGAAAAAAGATTGCCAAGCTTATGTTATTATCAGACGGGAGTTTTGCACTTGGTGAACCATATCAAAGTGCACAACAAGGTTATTTCGTACGCCATCCCGTCGACTACTCTGCTAGGAGTTTTTCTGTGCCTTTGGATAAAGTGTTCGAAGAGTACAACGCATCGAACCCTGCCAAGTTGTCAATGCATGCCAGTGGGTTTGTACAGTTTTCTGGACCATTGATTCGGTCCGGACTAGACACGTCCTCAAAAGCAGCAAAGGGATTGGGATACTGGACTTCGCCTCTGACATCGCCGATCAATACAGGGCCGACGGCGGGCTTGGTGGTATGGGGTCTCGAGGAGTTCAACGACTTCACTAAGCTGTCAAGGGGATCAACGTTACTCGAATTTGAGGATAAAGACCTGTACTACGAAGCGAGCCCTGAGATGTGCAATGGGTATCATGTTGATGTCTTTGTTTTCTCCAAACAGATGTGGTGGGGGATTTATCCAGGCCCAAAAGGATTAACAGTTGAAGCCAGCTTCAACCACAACGACATATATGCCACGTGGACCATGCGAGTCATCCCGCTGCAATCCATCGGGTCTTTCTTAGGTGTTTGTATGGCTGCGGCGCCTGCAAAGTGGGCTACACCATCCGGTTATTTCTTGCACGGGCCGGGGGTTCGAAAGAGTACCACAAACCATGACGAGTATGCCATGTTCGCTTGCTATCCCAACGTATTTTCTCGCGCTGCTCCATCACTTGACAAACAACTGTAAGGAGTGACTAAGGTGTCAAGGTTGGTTGTAGCTTTGCAACCCGATATTATGGCGACACATAAGATCCTCGCTCTTGAGGAAAGGGTTGAACACGTCATCACTGTTGAGTTCAGCATCTCTGCTGGGCAAGATGTGACTATCGTCGCCGATGACACGTCCACGGTCACTAGCAGCGACATACCCGTCTCTATGGACCTTGAACTCAATCTGCCTAAAGATGCCCAAAACCCGGATCCATCAAATATGGTCCTACCTGTTCCCTTGTTAGCGTGCGGAATTCCCTCCTTGGACGTGTTTTCCACCCTTCCAGATCTCAGCACCTCACCTGCAAACTTAGCTTTCGAAAAGGAACATTGGTACTTTCGGGCTCACCCAAGTCGGTGCAACGGGCAAGTTGTAGAGGTGTTTTGGCTTCCGCCCCAGTTTTGGACAGGTTGCCAATGGCACGATGGTTACTATCGGATCAAGGTGCCGGCTGCAATAGGTCCGAAGGGCATCCCGGTAGTATGGCGCGAGCTTCGGGCGTTACCAAGCCTGGCTGCTGGACTGGTAGGTGTGGTTGTTAGTCATAGCCCGACCCCAACGGAGTTTCGCAGTCCTAAAATTATAATCGGTGGAGACATGAAAATAATCTCAAGCAGTTGGAACCGAGGCTAATGAGGGGGGTGATGGGAAAGGGACAAAGACGGGGCACAGACGATGTAACGGACGGTCCTACGAGGTCAGAACACATTCGGAACTTGGTGACTTCTCCCACCGCGACCGATTTTTGGCATCATCGTCAACGTATCCAAGAGTATCCTTGTTGGCGTCTTGCCAGAGATCGACGGCAAGAACCCTAATTTGGAAAGCGAGATCGAACCAATCACCTTAACATACGTGCTTGACGTTGCAGACTGCCGGGTTTTGTCCGAGAACTTGCAGGGCGAACCGCCAGCTGGAACGCACTTGGTCGTAAGCAGGAACTATGCCAACGAGATGCGAGTGTGTCTAACGATTACCTACGCGGATTTGGTTGCCGCTGGATTGGCTCAATATAATCTGGATCAAGACACTGCGGTGCAGTCCTCACCTCAAATGGCAATTCAAGACGTAATCGATCCGGCAAAGCGAATACAGCTGTGGATCAGGTGCGGGCAGCCGTTTTGCGCCATATTCAGCAAAGCCCCTGGTTTCCTCGCATCAGCGAAGTGTTGGACCAGATCACCGCCCAGGGACGGCCGGATCCCGACCAAGCGTGGGCGGAAGTGCAACACAAAATTCGGACCGTCGGGTATTATCGCCAGCCCACCTGGAGTCAGCCCGCGATTGCCCAGGCGGTGGAGGCTTTGGGTTGGACCCATTTGTGCCGATCTACGAATCCGGAAGCGGATCGGGCGCATTTTTTGCGGTTTTA
>JAJZAN010000062.1 GCA_021799435.1 Bacillota bacterium
TGAATATGCAACGCAATGTTATCTTCAGCTGGTAACCAGCCGTGCACCTCCATATCCTCACCATTTTCAGAGATTTTCCCAGTGATCTTGCGAAGCGCAAGATGAAATGTCTCATGGCCATTAATCCTAATCTCCATTTCGATGGTATCAGCAGTCTTGGATAACGGACCGGCGAATACGCTGTCGAGAATGACCACCTTTCCGGAAAAATCCCAAACACGTCCATCAATCGAAAGATAGACTTTTTGGTGACCCAAAGCCTTATTACATAAATGCGATGCCTCAATTATGTTCATAGATCGGTCCTCCTCGGTGAATTGGAGACACTCCTGTTTGGGGTAGTACCAGCGTTGCTGCTACCCAGTGCAATCAGAGGGATCCCATGGGGAAAGTTCCTAAAATCGCAGGAATCGGAACAAATTTAACCCGTCGGTCGACGTCTAGGCTATCGGAAGAGGGCTCGCGACACCATACAGAGATAAAGTTCCCATGCCAGAACAGAAATCTGACCATCGCGGTTAAATCCGTTGTTATACAAGGCGGCCTTCGCCAGTATGCCCTGCACCTCATGACAGCGACGCTGGTACCACCCCTCATTGTCAAGAAAAGATGGGGTTCTGATCATTAACGACGTTCGAGGCATCTAATAGTCGGAAGCTGTTTAATAACTTCGGATATGATCGCTTCAAAACTCTCTTTTCAGTTGTACATCTAAGACGATGGTGGAAGCCGGGGGTTAAGTCCCAGCTCCCATGCGATTGGTTTCAAGCATTCTGCAAAATTCCTCCGGAGTTAGTTGGGCGATAGAGGATGGCGCCACGCGGTCCCCTACTGCTGACCGAGCCAGATCAGACTTTTGCCGAAGCACCTGAAGAATCACCTCATCGATCGTATCTTGGGCAACTACATGAGTATAAGTCACCGGCATTGTTTGGCCAATTCTGTGAACCCTGTCCTGGCTTTGGGCGTACAAATCATAGCGCCAACTAAAACTTTCATAGACGGTATGACTCGCCGCCGTCAGGGTGAAACCAGTTCCAGCCGCAGCTGGATTGGCGATAAGCACAAAGGTGTCGGGGTCCTCTTGAAATTTCCGTGCCACTGCCTGGCGGCTTTCAGGAGGTGTTCCTCCATACAGAGACACGGCCCCAAAACTGGCATATCGTTGGACAAGTCTCTCTATCGTGGACACATAATATGACCATATCACCACTTTCCGCCCGGTACCCACTATCAGTTCTTCCAACAAGTCATCTAGAGCTACAAGTTTGGCGGGATCCTTGGTTTCTTCCGGATATACAAGAGCAGGATTGCTCGCAATTTGTGCAAGGCGAAGAAGCCGAGTCAGGGCCGAAGGAAGAAAGCGGGAATAAGTCTCTTGAGACATCTCCCGAACCTCCCGAATAATGCCATCCCGCATCTCGTCGTAAAGTCTGCGCTGCCATGCTGGCAGCTCGACACACAGGTCCACAAATGTTTTGTCGGGTAAATTTAGGCATTGCTCCTTTGTACGCCGCAGAAGGTAGGGGGCTACGACATCGACAAATTCCTCGCGGGTCCGGGGATTTTTAGCAACGTCACCAAAGTGCAACACAAATGCCTCATAGGATCCAAGAGGATTCCCGGTGGTTACAAGACCGACTTGCGAGTATAGATCTGATACTGTATTGGTCAAGGGGGTGCCTGATAGTAACCACCTGTACTCTGTTAGCGGAGCAAAATAACCCATGGCAACACGGCTAAGGGAACGCAAGTTTTTAACGAAGTGAGACTCATCCAGCACAAGGGCAACCTTCCGCCTTCCCATCAGGGCCCGGATTCCTACTATTTCGCTCCGAGCCGTTTCGTAGCTCAAAATGACGATGTCCTCGCGTGTTGAGGCGAGTAGCTGGCGCCGGACGCGCACATTCCCTTCGATAATTTTCCACGTCAAGTCCGGGGCGAACCTGGCAACCTCAGCTACCCATGTCCTCTTAAGCGAGTTGGGACAAATAACAATTAAGGTATCAGCCGCACCCGATCCACGGAGACGGCTAAAAGCCGCAATGGCCACTAGTGTTTTTCCTAGTCCTTGCTCAAATGCAAGAATGCCTGCTCTTCTGTTAAGGAGAAACTCCACTCCGTCAATCTGGTGGGACATCAGATCAATTGCTATCATTTAGGCAATCCCTTCTTTGTCCGAGTCCGACCACGGCGCATATTTTGTAACCCTGCTTCTCAAATCCTCCACACCAATCAGAAGCTGGTGATATTCCTCCGGCGTTAGCTTTGTTACGTCATTAAGCGTTGCATTATACAGTTGCCGGACAAATGTCTGCAATGCGAGTCGGAAGGCACCAACATCTGCTGCCACATGAGAGGCTAGCAAATTAACACACTTCTGCAATTCTTCGAGATCGCTGGCATCTAGTGCCTCAGGGTCTCTTTCAAAAGCTCGCTCCATCTGACTGTATAATCCTTGAAGACGCCCCCTTAACGAATTGGGTCCCATAGCCTTAAGCTCGTTGGCAAGTTGATTTGCCACGTACCGTTCGTGGCTTTTAAGACGGTCCCACTTTTCCGGATCTTCGAAGAACTGTTTCATAAACCTGGCATCACGGTATTCCTTGAAAACGTCATTCTTCACCATCTCAAAGACTTCTTCCCGCATAGCCTGGGCTTTGGCGCTGTCCCCCTTTAGCTGCTGCGGGCCGAACCCCGGAGCTTTAATGATTTCCTCAAGGATGCTAAACTTATCAAGAGCTATAGCCTCAGCATCGTCGCTATCCAGATAGTCCACAAATTGCCTTGCAAATGCATAGGCATCCCGCAAGCGGCTTACCCACGAACCGCTTTTTCCCATCCAGCGTGCCATCTCGGATATAGAAAGTTTATCGACTTCACCACCGTCGGGAGCCGTATTATCGTGAATGTACTTGGCTTCTACATACCGCCCCCAAGACCGTACTCCGGAACCACGTACGTGAATGCGGGCTAACAGAATAATTCGGTGGATCGGAGGAAAGTCAGCGGGAAGAACTTTAGCCTTAACACGTCGGTAACGATCTTCTTGACCCGAGGATGCCGTCCGTGCCAGGTCCCTTAAAATCGTTACCCGCGTGGCTCCTTCCAATACAAGATATTTTGGGCTCTCCATGTTTTTCCAGACGTATATCGGCTCAAGTTGTCCAACATCCTTAATCGACTTTCTCAAGTCTCCATACCCATTCGTCCGCTGAAGGCTAGCCTCCATCTCGTCGTCGTTTGTAACTCCTTGAAAACCTATATAGGGAATCAGGCGCGGATTGTCGCTCCATAACACTACGTCATTAAAGGCGTCTAGGGTTTTTTCCTGAATTTCGTATTCCCTGTCCCCTATTTTCTCCCGGAATATATGGGGTGTGGGCACATGCTGCTCCAATGCCATGCCACCGAAAACTCCTTTTCGTATCATATTTTGGTGCTTGGTGCTTGGTGCGCCGGCTATGGGGGCACCATTGCGCCCCGCAAAGCCTAAGCTGCCAAGTCCAGTAACGGATGCATTCGCGGTGTTTTGCTATCTCCCAGGTGGGAGGCCGAGACTCTTAAAAATCCCTTCGATTTGTTGGACCCACTCTTGCTTGAGATTATCCACCGCTTTCTTGCCTTTCTCTGCTGCTCGGATGATAGATGCGAACTGTGATACCACTTCTTCAGTGGCTGACAAACTGCCGACCAGCTGATTAAGATGCACCTGAGCTTGGACCATGTTAATTCCTTCATGGGGATCCATTTTTGCTTCGTTTAGTGCCTTGGCTAAGGCGAAGGCCAGTCCGACAGTGGCAACGAGGACACCCGTAGTGTCACTGTTGGGGTTCCAAACAAGGAGAAGGCGGTTATCAGCGATAAGACGTACGCTTCCCGGAGGCATTCCTTGAGCTGGACCTGTCGGATCCTTGGTCGCCAATATTCCGACGGGTGCCTTTCGCGCAGCCATGGCCTTTGTGAGGTCATCCAGATCCCAATTTTTCGCGTCTTTACATTCGATTACAACCAAAGGTGTATCGTTAAAGGAGATTAACAGGTCTCCGTGCTTGCTGCCATCCACGGCTTTTACGTTACCAATACGCTCTACATATGCCGCACCGGGAACCACCAGTGTTTGGATCAGCTCTAAAAGGGCTGTTTCATAGTCGGCCCCCTTTTGTGTGCTACGATTTTTGATGGCTTTGAGTTGTTTTTCATCAGCCAAGGCCTGGCTTAGCCGTTGAACCGCATGAGCGACCTCTGAAATTTGAGGAGTCACAACGCGGCTAATGTATCCTTGAAATGCCTCGCTGAGTCGCTGCTCGAGTTTTGCCCCAACGCTCTTAACATTTGCTGGGTCGAGTGCTTTCTCAACCTCCACAATTTGGTGTTCCAATCCCTTTTCGAGCTGTTGAACTGCCTGACGCACGGAGGCTTTAAAGGCACTGTCATCTCCCGTAACACTGGTTCGAAGCAATTCACCAAGAGTTTGCCTGAGTTCACCAGCCTGAGCAGCCATTGCCGACATGGTCGCATGGGCTTCAGTCTGAAATTTTTCTACGGTAAGGTTTGCGACCCCAACTAGCGCCTCGTTCAGTTGTTGCATCTGATCGTTGAGCTTTAGCGTCAGTCCAACGCGGATAATGTTAACCAGCACGGACATCCGTTCGGATTCGTTAAAGCGGCCCAAGTAATTTGCTAGTTGCGGCTCTGGAACAAATGTCTCTTGGGGGATGAAGACCCCGTCGGGGGCCAAAACGAAATGAGGATACTGTTCGCCTTCTGGCATCGAAGCCATAAATGACACACTCCTTTACTTATTGACCCGAGACAAGGAGTGCGAGTACAATTGATATAAGCAAATGAATCAAATGACTCTTTCGGGCTCTCCGTTGCAGCGGAGAGCTTCCTTGTGTTGGGCCTACACCCATTTTATGCAAGACCTTTTGTTTTGTCAACTGTTGATTTGTCATGTTTGAGTTTGCCTGAGCAAAGACGGTTGTGCCGGAACATTTACTCCCCTTTTTAACCGATCAAGTTCAGTACCTGATAGGTAAGTGAAAGCTGTTTTCCGTGTGATCTTGGCCTTTATAGGCGATCGCGGAGACGGTGATGAGTCTCACGTGCCACAACTGATGAATTACGACACCGTCCAAACCACAATTTGTTCCTTACATTCTTGCACCAATCGCAAGTTATCCGCATTTACGGTTCCAACTGCCTTTTGATTGCCTCAATAAATTTCCCTTTATTCGGGGGAGGTTCGTATACAACGGCATTCATAAGGGCGCTATGCTGCGTACCAACCACCTCACGTAATTTTAGATCGTAATAACCTTCTTCATTTACCAGCGAAGTGTCCAGTGTGTACGATATAAAGATTATGTCGGTCCTCTCGTTTTTAGGGTCAGTCGGGGCAAACCGAACACGTTCCCGAATACTTTCCAGAAGCACATCCTGAACCACTGCTACGATCTTCTTGTTCCATGTCGAGTGGAAATAACCTTTTTTAATTAACTGCGTTAGATATCGCTTTAGGACGTTACTGGTATTGAAGTTATACTTAGGCAAGGCAGTTAGAGGAACACGATTTGTGTGTGCGGAATACACATCGGAAACAGTACCGGTAATATCAATCGCCTGTAATTCCACCGAAATAAACTTTTCGATGTTCGGGAGATCGGACGTGTCACATATCACCATGTCCACGGTCCCTGCTTTGCCCATTTTGATTTCTTTTACTGAGACGATTTTGGACCGATCGTACGATCCTATCCAGCAGTGCTCTAAAATGTCGGTAACCAAATCTGCCTGAAAAAAACGCTTTGGGCATACCACAACCGGACGCTCAGCTCTTCGGTCCTTCCCCCGGTTGATATATTTTTGAATGGAGCAGACAGGGAACGGATCGGTCGTATTATGGCCTCGTTTGACACAAGCATTTCCGATGAATGGGCATAAATAATCTGCATTTACCGGTTCGAACATGCCGGTCGCTGGGCATCCGAGTATTTCTACAAGGTAGTCTGTAGATTGAGGCATCGCCCGTCCTCCTGCTGTTCGTTATTTTTTCGTGAAATGGCTTCGATAATGCAGCGTCCGATTGCACGGGCAAGCAAAGGAGGAACGGCGTTTCCGACCTGTTTGTACTGTTCGCCCTTCGATCCGAAAAACCGGAACCGATCGGGAAATGATTGAAACCTTGCAGCCTCGCGGACGGAAATAATCCGGTTTTGCGTTGGATGAAAATAAGCGCCCCAATGCGGATCACACTTCGTTAAAATGGTGCAACTGAGGCCTCCTAATGAAAGCCTGCCATACCGTTTTGTGTGGTCGGATCGCCTAGCTCTTTTCATCCCTGCCGGCAACAAGTCGACGGGTATGTCACGCCAGCTTCCTCCTTGGCGAATGAATTGTAATCGTCGCAGGTTAATTTCTCCAAGATTAGGAGATGTATGATTAAACAACAGGGGCGCGTCTTTTCGAAGTTCTCGCTGGTAATCGCTAAAGGGCGCCTTCGTGTAATGACTTTCTTCCTGCCCATCATTCACACCCAGTTCCGGTAAATCCATAATGGCTTGTTCCACGGTTACATACGGGCGAGTGAGACCATCATAGCAAGTTTCTGGAAACACAATCGGGAGGCCCACACGGTTCCCTAGAAAGATAATACGCCGCCGTTCCTGGGGAACGCCGTAGTCCTCAGCCTTTAAAACACGGTGCTCAACCTTGTAACCCAGCTCTGTTAGTCCGCTGTCGATTTCTTTAATAGCCAGGCCATCTTCCACCGAGGTCATACCTGTGACGTTTTCCATAACAATCCATTCAGGATAAAGTTCCTCAACCAAGCGAAGGTATTCACGAAAAAGCCCAGACCGCTCGTCATGCATTCCGCGTTGATGGTTGTACACACTAAATGCTTGACAAGGTGGCCCTCCAGCCAAACAGAACAATTCTCCCCGAGACAGTCCTGTACTGGACAGAAAGTCGTGCGAAGAAATATCCTGTATCGGTCCGTCAAGGAAGCGGGTCTCAGGGTGATTGTATTTATAAGTTTCCGCTGCCGCAGTGTCAAAATCATTCGCCGCCAGCAAGGTAAATCCGGCTTGGCGCAGTCCTTCAGAAAGACCGCCGGCTCCCGAAAACAAATCAATGCAGGTAAACCTAGTCAATCATAACCCTCCTCATTTCACCGAGTGCAAACCCTACAAACAACCTGAATTGTCCGAGACTCCCGTTTAGGCACTGCGTTGCTCTTCAATTCTGTGACGAAGATTTGCCACGGTAAGCCCTAAATCCAGTACCACAAACGCAAACTTGCCTTGCCCAGGATTTCGAAGTACCGAGAGAATCTCTTCCCCTCGGCGCTCATAAACGTCAAGGCCGTCGGTAATAAGAAAGGTTTCGGTTAATGCATGTTCAAGATGTTTAGACTTTTGCAGGTATTCCATAACTCGGCGTAATCCCTGAAGACTGATTCCGTGATCCCGAAGTTCCAACGCTACCTGAATAGAAACCAGATCGCAAAATCCGTATAATTTTCTGCTCCCTGCCCCATGCGCCATTTCCACAGTGGGTGACAGGAAACCCGTCTTGTCCCAATAGTGAAGCGTTTTGCGATTGATACCTGTCAGCCGGCAAACAAACGCTGTAGGATATCCGTCCATAATTCATCTCGTTCCTTATGGTCTAACGTCTTAGACTTAAGACTGAGTTTATCGAATCTGGATGCTGGTGTCCACATATTATCGAGGTTTCAACTCTGACGTACAAACTGCTTCGATACGGCCTGTGATCCTATTCGGCATGATCATGAGTTCGGTGCCGTTGTGGTGTATCTAATGCACTGCTACCAGATTTCGTATGCGGCTTTCCCGCTGTTATCCCCGGCGGGGAAAGAAGTCGGAGCCATCTTGTCAACAACGTCCTTCCCTTTGAAGAGTGTCACTCTTTGAGATAGCGGTATAATGTTGCCCGGGATACCTGCAACATTTTGCAGACCTCATTGACCGACTGGTCGGGATCGGCGAGCAGTTGTCGCGCCATCCGGAGCGTTTGCGCCGTCATTACCCGGGGGCGCCCACCAAAACGCCCCCGAGCCCGGGCGGCCGTCAGCCCCGCCTGGGTGCGTTCCCGAATCACCTCGCGTTCAAACTCCGCTAACGCGCCAAACACGTGAAAAATGAGTTGGCCGCCCGGGGTACTGGTATCCATCGCCTCTTGGAGGCTCCGAAAACTAATCTGGCGGCGGTGGAGGTCATTGACCACTTCAATGAGATGACGCAAGGATCGTCCGAGGCGGTCCAGTTTCCACACACACAACGTATCGCCGGGACGCAGATAAGCCAAGGCGGCCTCGAGTCCCGGGCGCGTCGTGCTCGCTCCCGAGGCCGTATCCGTAAAGAGTTTTTCACAGCCGACCGCCCGCAACGCATCGTCTTGCAAAGCCATCGACTGATCTGCCGTGGAAACCCGGGCATAACCGATCAACATGCCTGATCCCTCCCCCCCTGATCATCTCATAAACGATGATCGAAGGAAATCCTGAGACCATGATTGCGAGATGGGTTGTGAGACAAATTTTATTAGAAAACCGCAGGCGATGGAGGTTTGTGGGGAGGGTCTCAGAAACGGTCGTTTGTGCGACAGTCTTCTCTTTTTCCCTGCAGGGGAAAAAGATCTCACCAAAACACAACCCTGGTCAAAAGGTTAGAATCTCCCTATTTAGCATCAGACGCACTCCGTAATAGTTCTAAGGTGAATAGGTATCTCAATCAAGATTCTAGACAACGCGGGTGAATATTCGGGCCCGGTTAAGTGACAAAGCCGCAGCAGCGAGTTATGAACCAGATGGGACACGAGTCCACCACCATGGTCCAGAGTACATTCAGGAAGGGACATTATTTGAAGATAATAGGCGTTAAAGGGGTCCCGCCAACAAAACGCGGATTTACCCCGGTAAAAATACCTTTATTTGGTTAATATACACGTGCCGATACCACATATCGACGATTTTGTTGAGATAGTGTTCGTTTGAAAGATGCTCTGTGGGCTCCGATTCCAGAAATCTACGGGGGTTCCCTTCCCTTGCGACTATCTTAGACCATAGAGCACTAAAATCCCAGCCTCATTTCCATTATTTGCCTTTTATAACGTGGTTAAGACGCGTTTTGTTGGCGGGACCCCATAGCTGTCAGGCTGTGGAGTACTCCCATCGCCACATAGTCACTAGCGGATACAATTGCAGTCGGTCAGGGTCGAAGAGCCATAATGTCTTGGGCGATCGCTGCGGCGCGAGGAAATTGATCCTGAGCTTCGTAGAGGAAGGACGTATCAATTCCACACTCTGACGTGGCCTGCAGGAACCCATTCCGGCGCTGTTCCGTAATCGCAGTATCCGGGGCACCGCTTACATACGCTATCCGGCGGTGCCCCAGCCCGTAGAGATAACGCACCGACTCTCCCATACCTCGAAAGTGATCCACGGTGACAGAGGGTACCGTTCCCGGGCATCCCCTGGCCCGGAACGCGCAGGCTGGACCCGATTCCGTATCTAGCCCTGGAATCGGGAAACCGGCACGGCTGATCGCCCCGCTCGAGACGGCGTGTCATGGGCAAAAATCTTTGCCCAGTGACCGCTGCACTGGTTAATTTACCAAACGCTGGGAATCACTTAGTCACTCACTTCCTCGGGCAGGTCGTACCATGGTACGCGGCGCCCGATCTTGGCCCGAAACCTCCACTTCAGGGTCTTCGGGAACGATGCGAACGCGTTCTGAAGTTCATCAATCCGGTCACGAACGATTGCTTTTTGTTCCTCGTCTAAGTCCACGGTTGTAAGTCTGTGACCGACCTTCGAGAGGTTGTCCGAAATCGTGGTGTACCACCCCCAATCCCGTCCCAGCACCTCTGCCAGCGCGGTCAGGTCGACGACAGTCTCCGAATTTCGGCCAATAGGATGCACAAGGAGCAAAGCAATCGTGTCAATGAGGTCCTTATCGTTCACCTCCACGATCTGTAGCTTAGTGAGGAGGAGATCCCCGGGAGTGAGGGTTTCGCCATGGACTGGGAGACGGTCTGCGAGTTCCAGAACATGACACATCGCAAAAACGTCGATGAATGTGTCAAGTTGCTTAGAGTTAGCCATGTCATAATGAAGCAGACGCTGTGCTCCGTGTAGGCGGTTGAATTCGACGTCTGATGTGTATCCAGCCCGCTCCAGGATCTGCGCCCACTTTAAAGCGTCACGGCGCCGGATTACGAAATCCAGGTCCTTGTACGTACGTTGCAACCCGGAAGGCAAGCGGCCTTCGGCACGGATAGCGATAGCGACACCACCTAGAAGGAATGGGGTCACGGCCTCTGCGTGGGCCAAACCTATGAGTCGTCGTGCTTCACCAATCGGGTCCACCAACGGAGATTTAATGTCGGTCATCGTGGTCTCCTTATTGTGGCATTACCTCGTTCTTTCCAGCGCCGTTCTATATCATCGGGATCGAGACGATCCAACTGCGATTCATGTGACGCAGCGGCCAGTGATCCGACTACGCATGCATGACCCACGGCGTCGACTAAAGACATTGGTCGCGAGTAGTACCAGCAGAAGGCGCCCGCGAAAGCGTCCCCGGCTCCTGTCGCATTTGCTGTTCGAACCGGTTCCGTCGGGATGTCAACCATTCCACCTGCACCTTCGTGAATGCGGACACCATCGGATCCTCGCGTTTCAAGGATTGGAACGGGAATTCCAAGACTACTCAACAGGGGCCAACCCGCTGCGTTGGTGATGATTACGTCTGCTTTCATCAGACTTGCGACAGATAACTCCTTCACCATCTGATACTCAACACCAACGATCAGCACTACGCCAGCCGGAACATCTAACCCGCCAAGCGAAGCGATGGGGTCTGATACGTAGATAGCGGCCACATCCTCCAAGTCTTCGAGAGCGGGAATCGGGACGCCATCTGCGACACCCCGGTCCACCAGAACGCACCTCTTCCCGTTGAAGAGAACGATTGTCGATTGCGGTGATGCGCCCGTCACATACCTCAAGTGGCCGGTCCCGATCCGCGCGTCGGCAAGTTGATCCCGAATCCAATATCCATACGCATCGTCGCTGACCGCAGCAAATAACTCAACACAACCGCCGAGAAGACGAATCGTAGCGGCAGCGTTTGCTCCCGTCCCCCCTAAACCACGATGGGATTCGATGACGGTGCACTTTTCATCGGCACACACATCGGTTGAAAGCCGGACCGTATAGTCAACCATTGCATCACCAACCACAACAAACCGCGACCGCATCGCATCGGTAGTCATCCTGTTACCATCTGATATCCTACAACCTTGTTTCCCTGAAGGGACACAATAGTGCCTTGTAGGACACCCTCAGTATAGGAACTACCCGGATTGATCGCGAGGGTGCCGTCAATTTTTGCCGCGTTTCGCGACTCATGGATGTGCCCGTGCAACGATAGAACAGGCTTGACCCGAGTGATCAAGTTACGCACGGCCACGCTACCTACCGGAGCGAGCACCGCCTGTCCACCCGCCATCTCGACTTTCATGTCGGAGGTCATTTTGTAAGCGAGGTCGAGTCCCGATTCCGCTGGAGGATCGTGAAGATTGAAAATAATCGGAATGTTGGGATCGACCGAGCGCATCAGTTCGTCCAGCCGTACAGCCATTGTCTCCTCAGTGACTTCTCGTGGGCTATGCCATGGAGTCACGGTTGACCATCCGAAGCTCGCGATTTGGAAATCTCGGAGTGAAACCACCTTGTCCTCACCGTCGACAATCCAATCCCCTTGCGCAAGAATTCTCTTTAATTCGGGTTCATCATCGTTTCCCGGCATCATGATGCACGGTATATGGGCTTTCCTCAACCGATCGTCCGCAAGGGTAACCCAATCTTCTGCTGTCTTCGACATAACTCTGCTGAACACTGATGAAACAAGGTCTTCGTCCTGCTGTATTCTTTGCATTTCCTCCGGCGTCGTACGGTACGGATAAGAACCACGGTCCCGCACGAACTGTTCAAGCTCGGTCAACGCGGAACCGATCTCGACCTCGTGGGTGACCCCGAAGACATCCGCCCGGAAGCGCCCCGACTGGTACTCGATGAATGGGATAATCGCCTTACCTGTCAGGTCACCCCCGAAAACTATTGCATCGACATGATAAAACTCTCCAGCGTTTAGAAACTTGCGAAATACACGCTCCGAACCGTGAATGTCGGAAGCGTAAAAAATCTTGAGTTTTGGACTCTTCCTCAGAAAATCCATCTTCGGTGTCACTCCTTTGACTTTACGGCAACGATTCGGTCTCGCTCGGCCCGTATTGCGTGAAGGACGGTTTCGTCCATGGGTTGGTGCCACGCTCCGTTCCGTTTAATCGAGCTACCGATGATGACGGCGTCAGCATGCTGAAATACGGCTTCTAGATTGTCAACTCGTACCCCCGAACCAACAATGACTGGAAGTGTTGTAGCCTGACGGACGGTCTTCAGATCATCGTCGACAGGCGCATCGCCCAAGCGCGTTCCCGTAACGATCAACGCATCGGCATCGAACCAAGCAGCATCCCGGGCCTGCTCCGTAAGTGAGCGATCTGCTGTAATGGCATGGGCACCTAGCTTAACCTTAACATCCGCCCAAACAGTCACTGAATCGGCACCAATTGCATGCCGATAGCGCGAAACGAGTCCCGCTTGACCCTCGACAAACCCCTCATTCGCGACATACGCATTCGCCCACTGATTCGCACGGACGAACGACCCTCCTGCCGCTGCGGCAACTGCAATCGAGACGTCAACAGCATTTGCCAGACAATTTACACCGATCGGAACCTGTGGAAACTCACGTTTGAGGTCCGCAACAATGACAGCAAGAGCAGCCGCCGTCTCGTGGCCGACATCCCCGGGTTTGACGAATGGGATATCCCATCCGTTCTCTACAATGAATCCGTCGAACCCGGATCGGATGAGCTGTTCTGCTTCCCTCCGTGCCCGTTCACGGGCCGCCATCATCCCTGTCAGGGGATCGTACCTCGGTGCCCCCGGCAGGGGAAGTACATGCAGCATACCGACGATAACGTGCCGTCGACCCCATAGGCGCATCACGTCGTTCTCCTTGGGCAGACCATCCGTCAGCATGGTCATTTCCCACACAATCCCGAAAGAATTTCCATGGTAACTGCGCACGCGAGGCGCGCACTGATTCCCGATAGATCATAGCAAGGTGCTAGCTCCACAACATCGGCGGCGATCGGTTTGGCGCGCCCGAGTTCACGTGCGATGTATAGCGCCTCTTTGGCCGTAAAACCACCAGGCTCTGGCGTTCCCGTACCTGGCATCGCTGATGCGTCGACAGAGTCAAGGTCAAAGCTCACATAGAGGCCGTCGACCCCGTCCGTTGCGACCCGAATAGCCTCCGCGAGTGATCGTCCGAGCCCGAGTTGGTCGATCTTTTGTGACCCGAACCAAGTAATTCCCTTGTCCTCAGCGTTCTGAACATGGTCTCGGGGATTCAGCCATCCGTGCACCCCAAATACGACTACGTTGCGGGGGTGCACGTTTTCGATCTCTGTCACTCGTGCGGTCGGGCACCCACTTATCAAACGCTCTCCTGCCCACTCGTTCGCAGTGTCCAGGTGCGCATCGATCGAAAGGTAGCCCATCCTACTCACTGTCGAAGCGGCGCCGCGAGCGGCTCCGATCGCTAACGAATGGTTGCCTCCCACCGAGAACGGAAACACGCCTTGACTACGTATCGCACGCACGTGGTCGGCGATTAAATCCATGGTTCTCTCTGCGTTCGGGGGCATCACCGGAACATCTCCGACATCCACTGTCGGAAATTCCTCCCACAAATCGAAATCTTCCTCAGCATTGTAGCCTAAGAACCAGTGCGACACGTCACGAAACGTCCGCGGCCCGTAGTTGGCGCCATTGCGGCCGATGTTGCCCTCGTCCCAAGGGATGCCTGCAATGGCACATTTGGCCCCACCTACCGCGCTTGGTGCAACCAACGGACGACCAAAGAAAGTTGCAACCCCCGACTGGATAACACGCAAATCTGGTTCACCCATGTTCCTTCCCCCGCCCCTTCACCGTTTCTCATACTTCGGCAAGCAGAATGTCGACGTCCGCTCCCTCGAATTCAGCCAATTGCTGCGAACTAACATGGGAGTCAGTGACAATGCCCAAAAGATCCCCGAGTCCACAAACAGAGATGAACGATTTTTGCCCGATCTTCGAACTGTCTAGGAGTGCATAGGTCGCGTTAGCGTTGTCGATCATGATCTTCTTGAAAGTCACTCCGTCAACGTAGCTATCCATTAGCCCCTCGGACGCATTGATCGCCGGTCCCGAAACCAACGCGATGTCAGTGTGGAAGCGTTGCATCATATCGTTGGCGAACGGCCCGCTCGCTGTCATCGATCGTGTGCGCAACTCCCCTCCCACAATGACGACATTGATTCTCGCCCGTGCCAATTCAACGACGACTGGAATATTCGCGGTTACGACAGTCACATTGCGCCGACCACCTAGCTGCCGGGCTACCTCAAGCGCTGTAGTCCCGCCGTCGAGTGCGATCGACATGCCATCCTCCACTAACCGGTCGACAACGTATCGCGCTATGGCAACCTTTTCCTCAATATTGCTTGACTGGCGAAGCTCAAGCTCGTGTTCTGTAAGCGAAAAGTCGATAGCCGAAGCGCCGCCCCGCGTCCGTCTGATCAGTCCACGTTCAGCCAATTCTCCCATGTCCCGACGGATGGTTTCACGCGAGACACCCAACACACCAGCCGCTGTGTCGACGTCAACAGCTCCATGAGATTCGATCAATTGTCGAAGATGTTCCATCCGTACGTCGCGCATTGGTGTTTCTCCCATCTCATTCGAAATTCAGCAATGTTGTAATCGTCGGGTCACTCCGGTGGAATCTCAGCGGCCGCCAACCTTAAGTCGATACCTGCCCGCTTTCGTAATCCCCATATAATGAAGTACAGCGCTAGGCCGCTCAACGGAAGTCCGATATTGAAATACATTTGTAATGGGCTATGCCCGATTCCAACGACTGGATCATTCCAGAAGAGGAACAGGACGAACAGCATCGCTGGCACTAATAACATTCCCCAGATGCGGATCGTCGGGATGCCTAAGAACCGTGCGCCGCCGTTAGCCAACCAGATATCGCGAAGCCGCGTGGGGTACAGAATGGCCGCAAATCCGACCACCGTAAACATCACAATTCCGGCCCACAAGAGCGTAATCACAGAAAGAATGCCGACGATGTATAGCACCATCGAGACCGCACCGAGTACACCGGCAACAAGAATTCCGACATATGGAGTCGCATACTTGTCGTGTACCTTCGACAATGATGCGGGCAAATACCCGTCCAACGAGAGGGCAAGCATCAACCGTGTTGCCGTGAAAAAGTTAATCGGCATCCAAACATATGTCCAAAACAAGAATAAGAAGCCCAAGATTAGAGCCCAGAAAAAGTTCCCTCCTGCCCCGATTGTCAACAGTTCGTTGTAGGTTGGAAGGAAGGTCAGCCCAAGTTTCGCGGGATTGGTTTCGGACAGCCCATTGAGAAATGGACCACCCATATGGGAGATGACAACCGTGAGCATAACGGCGATCGCTGCACCAGTCAAAACTAGCGACCCCAGCATACCGATTCGCTGAGTCGACCGTGCCCGGCGCACCTCCCCGCCGATGTAGGCCGAAGTCGCCCCGAAGAGCACCATATACAGCGTCCACACCATGGCGTACATCGTAGCGGTGGTCGGTCTGCCGGCAGCTCCATGTGCGGAGGCATTAGCCATAACGATGTTGTACGCATTGTGTACTCCGCCTGCCTTAATAACGTACTCGTTGAACTGGTGCGGGAATTTGTGAACGTTAGTGATCACGCCGGCAATGAATTCCAAAAGAATGCCGGTCATCGCGAACCCGAAAGCCCAATTCTGGATCTTCATGTACGTGCGGACGCCCCGAATCATAATAAAGGTAAAGAATGCGAGGAGGGCGATTCCTACAACAATCATTCCAGTTTGGGTATAAACCCAATTGCCGATACGTGTGAACACGGGTGAACCGGTCGCGACACCCAACGCACGCATCCATCCCGAAACGCCGAGTTGGCTGAAAAAGGCTGCCGGTGCTCCGATTGCGGTGATCGCGAGCATGATCCATGTCCAGGCTAGTGCAAATCCGATAGGCGGGCCAAACCTTGGCCCGAAAATGCGACTCGTCCAGACGTAATCACCTCCGGATCTCGGCATGTCGGCAGAAAGCTTTCCATAAACCAAGTATAGCGGGATGACAAGTATCGATGCAAGAACGGCGGAAAGCGGGAGAAGCCCGCCAGCGTACGAGCCGATTGCTAGTACGAGGAAGGCGACTCCGAGCCCGATGTTCTGGTTGTTCGTGTTATAGATGAAAATGTCTAAAACTCCTGCCTCTTTGCGAAGGCCGGTCGCGTTTCTGACGAAGACAGTGGGGCCGTTCGATCTTGACGAATCGCTCACATGTTCTGACACACGATCACTCCTCTCGGACATGGTCATTAACTCAACATATTCGGGTACTATTGGGCATTATTACACAAATTCGGTCAATGTCAAGCTTTTTCATGACTAGTCTGACAACACTACGTATCACCTAAAATTAAATTATTCAGAAGCTGGTAGAACGCCAGCCAAACACGCCATCAAACGCGTGGATCAGTTTTTGGGGAATGGGGGAATCGATAGGACGGCTCCGAAGGATAGGGTGCATCAGAACGTATGCGTGAGAAAAAACACCACAGAAATGTTCCAATCCTTCCCTCTCTTATTCCCTGTAGCGGCTTCAGGGAATAAGAAGACCTCAAAAAACACTACCAGCCTGCCCGAACGGACAAGCTGGTAGAATAGCGGTGAGGGTCCGCTCCAACGCGACCTCCTAGAAAGGGGGTGAGAGCGGATGCATATCACACTGACAGTCACCATCTCCTTGCCAGGTGCCTTGGTGCTGTACAGCTGGTGGTGCTCTAAGCGCCGGAAACGGCCTTAGCTCTCACCTGTCCCCCTGTTCACGCAGGGGGGCTTTCTAGTTTGAGTGTACTCCATCAAGTTTATCCTGGCAACGGAACTCCCGATGTCGTGGCACTTATGGGAGAATTCTGCCCCATTGCGCGCCATATTGTGGTATCCTGTCCATAATTTCACACCAAAAAGGAAGGCCGCCTGGCAAGCTATGCCTTCCCTTTCATCCCACTAGATTTAGTGTGTGTTTAGTGTAATACATTAGCTAGCGGACGACAAGGGAACGTATTTGGTCGGGCCTCCCACAAAGGAGGTTCATTTTGATGAAAAAATATGACGATGAGATGATTCAGGCCTTAATCGACGGCGATCCCCGGTGGGGACCGGTGGCTGCTCAGACCCGGGCCCAACGCAAACGGTTTGCCGTGGCTTTGCAATGTGAAAACGATACGGTCCAAGAAGCGGGGATGCTGGGGTATCAGGCCCGGATTTTGGTCCAATGCAGCTTGCCGTATCGCCGTCAGCTGGTCAATGAATGGACCCGGCATAATGGGCAGATGGTTTTAACTTTGTGGGCACCGAAACATATTGGGCTCCCCTATGGAGCTTATCCCCGACTGCTCTTGACTTGGGTGACGACGGAAGCGGTGCGCACGCAAAGCCGTCACATTGATATGTCCGACAGTCTCAACGCCTTTATGGCGAAACTTGGCATTGCCAGCAATGCCAACGGTGAGAAACGGCGGCGGTTTAAGGACCAAACCCGACGACTCTTTAACACAACCATAACCTCTACTGCCACCGATGTCACCCAATCGATAACGGAGGATATGGGTTTTCGCTTGGCGGCGCACGTGAAATTGTGGTGGACACCCTGGCACAGTGCTGCAGATTCTTCGGAGATTACCTTAACCGAAGAATTTTTCCACGCGATAACCGATCGCCCCGTTCCTATGGATTTACGGGTGCTCAAGGTCCTCAAATCCTCGGCTTTGGCGCTTGACATCTATAGTTGGCTGGTGTATCGCTTGAGCTATCTCAAAAAACCGACCACTATTCCGTGGACCGTACTGCAAACGCAATTTGGCAATAACTATGCCCATACTAAAGGTGGTCGTTACATGTTTAAAAAAGATTTTCAAGAACAACTCGGGGCTGTCCTCCAATTGTATTCTACGGCACACGTCATAGCAGATAGTCAGGGGGTAACCTTACAACCCAGCCGATTGCACATTACTCGCCGCTCATCAAATTAACAGGCAACAGACGATTTCAGGTCTTCCATCGGGGAGGCCTTTTTTATTCCCGAGAGATTGGGGATAAAAAAGTTATCTACAGCCTATTGGTTGACCTTTTTAGGAAAAAGGTACGGCCTATTGGTTGACCAAGTACGGCCTATTGGTTGACCAAGTACGGCCTATTGGTTGACCTAATACCTCTACAGCCATTGCGCTGTATGACTTAGCGGGTTCCTCCTGTAGTAACCTCTAGTTCCCGATAGAAAAAGATCTTTTAACCTGTAGTCGTCCGAAAATTTTTGTGGATAACGGGGATAACTTTACTCGGATCGACATCGGCTCACGCCGAGTCGTCCGTTTTAATCCAAAATCGATCCAAAGGGGCCTCGCTTAAACCGCTTCGCTCTTTAAGGTCTCTTTTCTCTTGCAAGGTTCGTGCATTGCCTCCGCTTTCCTTGACATGGCGTGTCATCATTGAATTGCCCGAAGCGACGGAAGCACACACAAACACTGACTGTTCTCGCTTCGGTCTAACCAGTGTGACACGCCGTCAAGGTCGCGGTCTTTTTTGGCCCTTCGCTCCGAAAGCACTTACTTGCTCAGGCCAGGGTCTGGGGTTATGTGGCGTTGGGGGCTTTTGTCGAAGAATCGTGCTGGCGAATTGTGGTGCTGGGGGTTGTTTCTTGCCATATTTTAGGCTATACTAGACTAGAATCGCTCATATGTTTGCAGTGCTTTGGAGCTAATGCTTTGGTGTCACACGCAAGCCCTAACACCACTTCACGCTCAGTCGCCGGGTAGGTCTTAACGTGGACGCTCTCTAGTTCCCGGGGGAACTCAGACGGAATACGCACGAAGGATTTTCTATGTCTATGATCCACCACAAATCAATGGATCCATTGGAGGCGCGCTGGATGGTGTAGATTATTTCTTAGGGGTATCGGATTCGCCCGCCAAGTAATCCAAGCTCACCTGTAACACCCTCGACAATGCCACCAAAGTGGGAAGAGACGGTAAAATTAAGCCTTGTTCAAACTGTCCGACGGCTTGTTCTGTCACGCCGATTTGCGCAGCCAGGTAACGTTTCGTTATACCCCGTGCTTCTCGGGCTGTCGTTAAGCGTTCGGAAAAAACTTTTTGGTCCCACATGATATCTGCCCCTTGACTAAAGTACCAATTTAGCTAATAATGACACCTAAAGTTTCAATTTAGTTGAGTGGAGGTGATAATCATATCTGTGTTACGTGATTGGCGGGAAGCCCGCAAAATGACCCAGGCCCAACTGGGCCAATTGGTCGGAT
>JAJZAN010000063.1 GCA_021799435.1 Bacillota bacterium
GGCAATTTGGGCACCTGGCTCTTCTTGCGGACCTCGGACTTGCAAACGGCCAAGGAACTCAGTGAGATGATCGGACGGTATACGACCCATTCCGAGTCGACGCAAATGCCGAAAGTGTCGCTCATGAGCATGAGCACGAATATTGGGCATACCTCGCAAGGTCTCAGCCTCACGGGGCGAGAACTCGTCACGGCCGATGAACTCATGCGCTGGCCGACAGATACGGTCTTGGTCTGGCAGTCGGGCTATCCTCCGGCGAAACTGCCGGTGCCCGATTTGAGCCAATGGCACATTTTCCCCGATTTGCAGCAACGGCAGACGTTTAAGGCTCTCAGCCCCCCGCCGTCACCGGACCCCGCGCCCGAGGACCGCGGGCATCCTCTTCCCCTTCCAGGGGAAGACGAGCTTATCTCAGATCCCCAGAAAGGAGAGCAAAAGACAATGCACACGACACAGACCCCCGAAGAATCCGTCGATATTTCCGCAGAGACTCTGGGTGTGATGGCTGATCTGTTTGCCAGTCAAACATTGCCCATTGACTTTACGGATGTCCCACCCCATAACCTCTAAAGTAAAGAAGGGAGCAACCTCAACGATGACCGCCGAAGAAGCGAAAGCCCTCGTCAACACGGGGATTCAACAGATGTTGGAAGATCCGGAACAATGGCGGCAATGGGCCCAAACGCTGAGCCGATTTCACCAATACAGTCCGGGCAATGTGCTCTTAATCTTGCAGCAACGTCCGGAGGCGACTCACGTCGCCGGGTATCATGCCTGGAAAAGTTTGGGCCGCCAAGTGCAAAAAGGCGAACATGGCATCACGATCTTAGCCCCGATTGTGCGCCGAGTACCGGATGAACAGCCGTCAGCGCCCAAAGTGGAGGCAACCTCTGCCGCTCCCCTTCCACAGCAAGCCGTAGTCGGCTTTAAAACCGCCACGGTGTTTGATGTGAGCCAAACGCAAGGCAAGGCCCTCCAAATTCCCCAGCCCAAACTGCTGGACTCGGGGGATCTGGACGAATTGTTGCACCACCTCATCACCACAGCGGTTCCGGTCCCGGTGCAATTTGCGCCCGCTGTCCAATTAGGCGGAGCCAACGGGGTCTGGAATCCGTCCCAACAGACGATTACGATCGCGCAAGACCGCAGTCCGGATCAGCAATTCAAAACCTTGCTCCACGAATGGAGCCATAGTGTGGGGGTCCCGGATGTCACCGCAGCAATGGATCGGCATCAGGGATCGGAAGAAATTATCGCCGAGACCACCGCTTTTGTTCTGGCCCAACGGATGGGCCTCGACACGTCCGATTATTCGCTGCCCTATGTGGGGCATTGGGCGCAAGGCGATCCGCAGAAAGTGTTGGCTCTCACCCAATCGGTCAGTCAGCGGGTTCAGTCTCTGAGCACGGTCTTAGAGCAGGCGGTCCAGAACGATCCGGCGATGGCCCCGGTTTGGCCGTCCGCCAAATTGGCCCCGACTCGACAGGCCGAACCGGAAATGGAAGTCGGCTAGTCTGTAGGATGTTTCGGATTCATGCCCTCCCTCTGGCCTGCGGGCCGGGGGGATTTTTTTATTTATAGGGGGATCAGTCGACGGCCCTCACAAAAAAAGGATGAACGAGGAGGAATCATTCATGTTCGGATTGCTGCATCATACGTATTTGGCCGCTGCTACTGGAGGAGCGACGACCATCAGCGGGACGAAAGCCGGTCAGGCGATTTCGAGCTTGATTAGCTCGACAGGCACGTGGATCGCCGGGCTCGGCATTCCCGCTGGGGGTCTGATGATTGCTTACCACGCCATTATGCGGAACTTTTCCGGGGGAGACGCGTCGGTGGACGCCCATCATTTGGCCGCGATGAAAAAAGTGGCCGTCGGGACCGCGTTAGTGGTGGGAGCCGGCGGCATTGCGCATTTCATGGGCGGGTTGTTTTAAGATGTTCAAACCTGACTGGGAGCGGACTCCTGAGAGTTCGCTCCCGGCTTGTCTTACTCTAAGGAGGGAAGCACATGGTGACAGTGACGGTGTTTGGAACCCTCGCGGTGTGCGGCGGGGCCATGCTGGTCGGCACCTGGCTCATTATTCGGGGGATTTTTGCCATGGACTGGAGCGAGCGGTCTTAACGGAAGGGAGGACGGTGGAAATGAACACCATCATTTTGGACGGGATACAGCATGCAGTTAACGCGGTTGTTGGTGGCTTGGTTGCGGCGATCGGGCTGATTGCGGATGGCATTAGCAGTCTGGCCCTGGTCCAAGCAAATTTGCCGTGGGTGCAAAACGCCAAAATGGACATCGAAACGGTGACCTGGACCATTCTCGGGTTTTACGTCGTCTATATCGCCTTCACACGCTATATCATGTGGGGCGAAGGGACCGCGGATCCAGACGGATCGGTCTTGTTCAAGAGTATCTTGCGGACGGCCATTTATGTGGCTCTCAGCGGTTTTATCGCGACGGCCATGTTTCAATGGGGCATTGCGTTGTCGGGCCGTATCACCGGGGGGACCATGCTGTCCGCCGCCCAGTCGATACACGGGCTATTGGGTAATGCGACGGCCCTGCCGGGATCGCTGATCGGGCTGGCTATCGGGCTGGTCTTGGCCATATTGGTCGGTGTGCTCTTACTTTGTGTCGTCTGTTTTCAGATGGCGATACGGGCGGCGGAACTCGTGGTGTATGTGATTGCCGCGCCGTTGGTCGGTTTGGGTCAAATGCAGTCTGGGGGTGGCGTGTGGAACGGGTGGTGGACTAATTTGGTCATTTTGTCGCTGTCCCAAGCCGTGCAGATGCTGTGCTTTGTAGGGTTGGTGGAATCGACCCAGGTGTTGACCACCACAACCCCCTGGATGCACGCAATGATCAAAGCGGGCCCAACAGTCGGTCTGCCCGCCGCGGCGGGCATGGCGGTCATCAGCATGGTTTTCGCGATTTTTTTGATCATCGGCTGGCTGATCGTGGCGATCCGAGGACCGCATCTCCTGAAGCAATGGAGCTACCACAGCGGCGTCGGAGGGGGCATGATGTATGTGGGGAAAAGCATAGGAGGAAACGCTCTCTCGGGCCGACTCAAAGGCACGCGGATTGGGACGTTTCTGAAACTGTAATGGCCGGAGAAGGGAGAGGACTATGGGAACGGAATACATTCACGTGGAGGAACATTCGTTAATGCGGGATCTGTGCACGTGTCCACACTGTGACGTTGTGTGGACACATTATGAGCAGGGACCAAAGATGCACTATCAGCCCGCGTTGGATTGGATTCACGCACGCTATAGCACCTATCAATGCCCGGAATGTGGCACCTGGAGCGCGCTGCTGACCAAGCGCACCTTTCGCCATTGGCTTACGGGCACCTGGCGCGAGGTGATTGGGCCTGAGGCGAACTGTCAGCCGAAAAAGGCCACAGAACAGGAGATGGAACCCTAATGCGCATTCTCGTACCGAAACCGATTACGCAGAAGTACGAACTGTTTCCCGGATCGGGTTGGGGCTTGATGGAAGCGGGCCTCATTGCCGCGGGTTTAGCCGGAGCCTTTCTGATGTTTGGCCTCACCAGCCTGATCGGCTTGCCGGTTCCGGTCCGGCTCATTGCCGCGGTCCTTGTGGCGGCTGTGGGAGCCGGCCTTGCCCTGCCGGTCCCGGGGCAAGCGCCCCTGTACCAATTGCTTATGGCCTGGCGCACTTATCGTCAACGTCCCACACGCTATCTCTACGATTGGACGGCGAGCGACTGGGAAACCTTCTCGGACGACACTTAAGCGTGCGATGTTTGCGACCCCTGGCGCATTCCGCGCCGGGGGGTTTTTCTTTTTTATAGGGGCAAGATTGCCCCGGAAAGGAGTACACCGTCGCATGAAAGTTCCCATCTTGTCCCCTCAGAGGGGAGGAAAAGCGCAACCCACACCCCCAGAGATCGCCCAAGCGCAAGCCCGTCAGCGGGCCCAGTCGTGGCTGCCATTAAAAGATTTGCATGACGGCTTCTTGATTCGCCCGGATGGGGCGGTCGTGGCCGGGGTAAAAATCGCCCCGTTTAACCTGGCGCTCAAAAGCGAACGGGAACGCCAAGGGATTATCCAGAGTTTCCAAGCGGCCCTCAATGGCCTCAACGTCCCCTGGCAACTGCTTTCGTTAGAGCGTCCGGTGGACCTGGACGCCTATCTGGACAGTTTGGACCGCATCGAGGTGCAGAATGGTCCCCAAAAACGGCTGCTCCGCGATTATGCCGGGTGGGTCCGGGCGCAGGCACAGGCCGGGAACCAGGTGGAGCGCCGCTATTATTTGCTGATGACGCGGCAGGGAAAAGACGCGATGGCTGAACATCGCACTGCTCTCCGAGGTCTAGGGGACGATTTAGGCCGGATTCGCGGGTTTCGCACGGCCATTCTGGATGATGCGCTCTGGCGGGAATTGCTGTTTTTGGTTTTCCATGCCGATCAAGCCGCTACAGAGGCCGTGCCGGATGGCGGGCCGCGGCCAACGCCATTATACAGGAGGGATAACCCATGACCAAAAAACACGCCCCGGAACACCGTATCGATCGTCCGACCCAGGGGCTCCAAAACATTTTCGCCCCGGAGGCGCTGGAATTCTTTCCCACTGCCTGCGGGGTCTCGGGTGCCTGGGCGCGCGTCTACATGATTCAAGCTTTTCCCCCCACGGTCGATGCCGGCTGGTTGACCCCGGCGGCCAATTTACCGGGGGTCACGGTCAGCCTGCATGCGCGTCCGCAAGACGCGGCGAACATGATTAAGGCCTTGAATCGCCGCATTGGAGGTCTGGCCGGTCAGCTGGCGACGGGCAAAAACGCCCCCATCACCGAACAACGGTTGACCCAGGAAATGGAGGATGCCGTCACCCTCATGAAACAAATCGACGCGGAACAACAGGGTATCTTTCAATGCGGGGTGTTTCTGGTGGTCACGGCGGCCGATCCCGACACGGGCCTGCGACGGGCCAAGCGGCTGGAAGGGCAAATGGCTGCCCAAGGCATGCGGCTTCGCGTTTTAGCCTTCCGGCAGGAAGACGGACTCAAAGCCGCCGGCCCCTGGGGGCTGTGGGATAAAGCGCTGCAAGGTGATCACCTCTGGCCCGTCCCCGTCGTCGCGGCCAGTTGGCCTTTTGGCGGGGGGGGCATTAATCATGGATCCGGGATTGTCTTAGGGCATGACAGCGATGGCGGATTGGTGCTCATTAACCGTTGGAATCCGCCCGCCGAATCGGGTCTGACGAATAAAAACTTCGCGATTCTGAGTCCGCCCGGGGGCGGCAAATCGCATGCGACCAAACTCATGATGTTGCGGGAATGGGCACTGGGCACGAAAGTGTTTGTCTTGGATCCCGAGCGCGAATACCGTCCCTTGGTCCAAGCCGTGGAGGGCACCTGGATCAACGCGGCAGGCGGTCAGACCCGCATTAATCCGCTCCAAGCCCCGGCGTTGCCGGACACGGGGGAGGATGATGAGGCCACGGGGACGGGCTTAGGCACCCACATGCAGCGCGTCCTGGATTTCTTCCAGACGTACATTCCGGATCTTTCGCCCTTACAGCGGGCGCTGCTGGAACAAGCCGTGGAAGCCGTCTATGCCGACAAAGGCATTACCCTGGGGATGTCTCCGGAGGCCTTGAACCGGTTGACCCCGCCCCAATGGCCCCATGTGGGCGATGTCTATGCCTATGGTCAGCAGCAGAACGGATCGGACTGGGAAATCTTGACGGCTCTCCTGCGCACCGCCGGGGAAGGGGTGCTGCGGGATCTGTGGAGTGGACCGTCCACGGTGCCGCCCACCCAGGATGCGAATTTCGTCGTGATGGACATTCATGATCTCCAAGATGCCCCGGACGCTGTGAAACGGGCGCAATATCTCAATGTGTTGGGGTATCTCTGGGATTTGGTCCGGGCGGACCGGAGTGAGCGCAAGCTCTTGGTGGTGGATGAAGCGTGGATGCTGATTGATCCGCAGGCACCCCAAGCGCTGAAGTTCATGAAATCCCTCTCGAAACGGATCCGCAAATATGGGGGATCGTTTATGGTGGTCACCCAAAACATTGCGGACTTCCTGGCCCCGGCGGTCGCGGGGGACGGAGAACAAGTGCTCACTAATGCGGCGTATACCTTGCTGTTACGCCAAGGCGGCAAAGACCTGCAAGCCTTGACGAATCTCTTCAGCCTCTCGGACACGGAGCAAGACAAACTCACCAATGCCCGCGTCGGCGAAGGGCTACTCATTGCCGGCAATGACCGGGCCTGGGTCACCATTGACACAGCCCCCCATGAAACCCGGCTGATGTATGGGCCTCAAAGATAAGATTACCCCCCGGCTTCCTGCCGGGGGCTTTTCTTGGTAGAGGGGCGAATGCGCCCCGGAAAGGAGACTACTATGCCGCATTCGAAAAACCCGGAGGCGATCACCATCAACGTGGCCCGTCTGGGTGAGGGAAATTTTCCGCAAGCCCTGGCGGCCCAGATTGCCCAGGACGTGCAGGATCTGCAGCCTGGCGAGATGACGTACAAGGCCGCTTTGACCCTGGGATCGACCGTCGTTGAACGGATCCACATTCTCCGCATTGAGCGGAGATTCATGGAAGGCTGGCAGGGCTATTACATCAACACGGACGAGAATAAGTGGAGCGGATACGCCACCCATGCTTTCCCGGCGTTAAACCAATATGTGCCCACCCGAGGGCTGGCCACAGTGCTGGCAGATCACATGGAAGCGCTGCAAGCGTTCCACCAGTGGAAACAGCAGCAGCAACACCAACAGGCGGATCCCTTGGCCGAAGCCATAGTGCAAAAATACGGTCCCCCGGCGTCAACACCGGGCCAAGAGGCCGCGGCATCCAAGCCACCAGAACCTGAACACGAAGCCGGGGACTAACCCCCGGCTTTTTTATGGATGAGGGGCATTCATGGCCCCGGAAAGGAGCAGCATGATGGCACAGCAGACGTTTCGTTTTCAGGTGGGAGAGACAGTAATCGCCCCGGTGAAAACCGGGCCAGAACAGACGATCACCTATCACCCGGGAACGATTGTGGGTGCGCATTACACCAGTACCGAACCGTTGTATGACGTGCATATTCCGGATTTGTACCCAAAAGGATCCATGGGGTACGACAATCCCCAGGCGTCCGTGGGTCTGGACGAGTCGGCCCTGCAAGCGAGGCCGGAACGGAGCGCGCGCCGGGGAAAAATCCAGATTGTCGCCGGCACCACGCCGCCCGCGCAAAAAGCGGCCGATCAATTAGCGGAGGCGATTCAGCAGAAATACGGCCGAGCCACGCAACCGGAGACGAAAGCCCTGCAAGACGCGGCCGCATCGGCAAAGAATCAGGCACCCGAACTCGAAGCCGGGGACTAACCCCGGCTTCGCTTCATGAATACCCGGAGGTGAAAGAAGACATGACCATCGATGATCGCGATCAAGCCGTACGCCTAGCCGACACGTTGAGAGCCTGTCAAGACATGGCGGCGCAACTGACCCAGGACTTGCAGACCGTGTTACGGCAGCGCGGCGATCCCCGGAGCGTGACGGAGTATGTGGCGGAAACGACCGACTGGCAGGGTCTCATCGGCCCAGACGAAACCGGGTGGAACCGAATCGTCTTTCCCGCCGAACAGTGCGTGATTTTCGCGCGAATCGCCGCGCTGCGGGGGTTGGACGCGCAATACGTGGGAAATTGGCTAGCGGTCTTGGACACCGGAACACGGCCGGTCACGACGGACACACTGGCCGGGCTGATCAACACCGAGGTTTAGCCCCGGCTTTTCCTTCCCCTTTGAGGGGACAGACAGAAAGGAGGGATAAGTCATGCCGCAAGACGAGCGATCTCCCGGCGAAGAACTCCTCCGGATGGGCGCCCAACAGGGCGGCAAGAAACTGTTCTGGTGGGTCCTCAGCGCGGGCGGCGCTTCTATCCTGGGCACGCTGCTCATCCTCATCATTGCCGCGGTCGGGGCCTTATCGCTCCTAGCCGGGATCGGGGCGTGGTTTCAGCATCTCTTCGGGCCGCATCCCCCGGCGATTGCCACGACTGCATCGCGCCCGGCGGAATGGCTGCCGATTGTCACGGACAATGAATTGGGGCTGCCCAATGCGGTCGTCTTGGCCGTGATGGAGCAGGCTTCGGATGGGCAAGCCTATGGGGATCGGTATTATTGCAGCGATGGCCGGTCAGCGGGCGAGAAATGTTCTCAAGCCTATCATCCCGGCTTGCTCGGGATTGGACCCAAAGGCGTGCACACGATCGGCATCGGGTACGGCCTGATGGGGATTGACTCTAAAAGCGGCCTCATCCCGAAAAATCAAAACCCCCACAGCGTGGCGTGGAACGTGAAAACGGGCACCCAGGCGTTGCGGCAGGCGTTGTTTCAAGGCTACTGGAAAACCGACTTCCCGGCTTTTCACCATACGGTGCAAACCCCGCCGGGATGGAAAAATCAAAGCAATTATGACACGACGATGAAACACTGGTTGGGAACCTACCAAATTGTGGACACCAACGGGAAACCCGGACCCCGGACGAATATCCAGAAAGGGGTCTTTGTCGCCGGTCCCCATTTGGGAGCCTGGGCGATTGCGTTGTGGTCGCATAAAACCGGACAGTTTGAAGATCCGGGCAATCAGCCGGAATGGGTGCTCGCCGTGGGCCTCGCCCCTACCGGACCCCGGTGGAGTCATCTCTGGAAACCCCACACGACCCGCGTCATTCCGCCCCCGCCGCATAGTAAGGGCAAACCGACCGTCTTGGTGACGCATTATTACCTCTATGGGCATACGCTAACCCGTCCGGTGAGTGTCACCGGCATCCTGGCCAATGGGCAGCATGTCAGCTTCGGATGGTCAGGCAACGATAAAAAAATTCCCATGTGGCCCGGCGGCAGTGCCTTTGGGGCGAAAGTCGCGTTAACGGGGCCGAAGCGGCTGACAAAAATTACGGCGTTGTGGAGTGCCCCTCAAGGGGTGGTACGTGACACCATAAATTGGCCGGAACAATCGACTGGGGCGCCCGGTACCGTCATTCATGTGCCCCCCACGCAAGCCGTGAAACTCTGGTGGAAAGACATTCTCATCGCGAGTCGCAAAACGGGGGTGCCCGCGGACTGGATCGCAGCCGAAATGTTGAATGAATCCGGCGGCAATCCGGCCGCGGGCAATCCGGCCGGAGCCTATGGCTTGATGCAGTTGGAACCAGCGACGGCGCAAGGCTTGCCGGGTTATACACCGGGTGCCCGGCACAATCCCTTGGAGAATTTGATTCTCGGGGCCGAACTGCTAGCCGCGTTGCATGGGCAATGGGGTTCCTGGCGCATCAGCAGTGCCGCCTACTATGGCGGATCGGGCCGGGTGCAGCGATCGGGGGTGGGGGATGGCATGCCCTGGTCGCAAGCCAGCGGCTTGTTGAACTGGATTCCGGCACCCGGGGCCGGCAATTCGCTCACCATGACAGCCTATGCCAACAACATTGAGGCCACGGCCCACACCGTCGCGGCCATGAAAAACAAATAACGCGAAGGGAGAGCATAGCGATGAGATACAAAAGGATCTGGATTGGGGGGAGTGTCCTGGTGATCGGAGGGTTAGGATTGTGGGCCTTCCGATCCGGGGCCCGCCCGCTTACGTCCTCCGCACCGCCCCCGCATCATGCGGCGGTTGGCCGTAAACACAAAACAACCAGGCGACCCCTCGTGGTCAATGCGCACGGGAATCCGATTATCGGGGTACAATCTCACGGCAAATCTTCTGCCAAGGCTCCGGGGTTAACTCTGGCCCAAAGTTTTGAGGCGACGACGCATCACTCGCTGCCCCCCGGCGTGAGGGGCACTCCGGTTCCCTGGCAGCCCCACACCGCCTGGGTGTTCGTGCCGCGGGCGATTCAGGGCCAACTCTGGTTCGGGCAAAAGACCGGAACGGGCCCCTGGCATTGGACCTCCGAAGATCTGCCGGGAATGCTCAGTGCGCAATTACCCAAACCCGTATATGACACCTTGCAATGGGCCGCGGATCTGCATGCGAATGCACCCGGACCCCATTTGCCGGGGTCGGTACAGTGGAATGTGATTACCGGGCGGGTCGGTGAACCCGTGGGCTGGACGACCCAAATCCTGCCGGCCGATCAAAGTCCCGTGGGCGAGAAAGCCTTGGCCTTAACCATTTGGCTGCCCAGCGAAACGGGAGTCTTTAAGGGCTATTACGGTATCGAAACCTTGTGGGACGGACACAACGCCAAGACGGGGCATGGTGCACTGCTCATGCTGACCGCGGCCTCCCACGTGCCGGGGAAAGGAGGGACATCATGAAAATCTACCGGACTAAGCGGTTCAGGAAGCAATTTGCCCGACTGAGCCCCGTGGGGCAAGACGCCGTGAACCGGGCTTTGGATGCGTTTACGCAACCGGGACGCATCCAGCCCTTGCGGCGGTTCCCGAACTACTACGAGTTGCGGGCGGGCTTGAAATGGCGGGTAATCTGGTTTTACGGCGACGACGGGATCGTGATATTACGCACGGTGAAGCCCCATGATCGGGCGTTGTCGCGCCCGTGATGCCATTCGGGCCCTGAGCGGCCCGAGAAAAAAGGGGGGTTCTATCATCCACCCCCGGACGTGAAAGGCCCGCCAAAGGCCCGGAGAGAATGCCAAAAATTCCAGAACATGGAACATCTCACGCGGAAACTCATAAAGGAGGGAAAAACATGGCCCAGAATTCTACCATCGACTGGAACGCGTTACGGGAAGCCGTCCCGGTAGAAATGTTAGCGCAAGCCCGCTATGGCGAACCCGATCGTCAGAAATCGACCCAGACGACCTGGCAATGGGACACGGATCAAGGCCGTTTGTTGGTCAATCATCCTAAACAGTATTGGAAGTTTATGGAGTCGGGCCTGAAAGGGAGAGGGGTAATCGATTGGTTGGTGAAAGTGGAAGGCCTGACGCCTTTAACGGCCGCAGAACGGTTGAGCAGCCAAACGTTTGTTGAGGCATTGCCGAAACACCGCGCCGTGAAGCTGAAGCCCTCACCGGAAAAACCGTATGTTCGGATCCCTGAGAATCCCGCGTTATGGCCGTCGGTGCGCACCTATCTCATCGACACTCGCAAATTGCCGGGGACTCTGGTGGACCAATGGCACGAGAGGGATCGTGTTCGGGCCATAACGCCTTCCGTCAAAACCCCCGTGCCGTATGCGGCTTTTCCTCTCATGGCCCCTCAAGGGAACGAGGTGGGGACCGTGCTGCGTTGTGCAGGCACCCGCGAGCAACAGCGGCAGCAACTCACGGCCGGGTTTTCCCTGAAACGCAATCAAGCCGGATCGCAGCCGACCCAAGGCTTCTGGCAATCGCATGACGCGCCTCAAGCCAAAACGCTGGTGTTAGCGGAAGCCCCGATTGACGCCATGGCGTTGTATGCCGCTTTGGTGGAAACCCACCGGGATCCCCGAGATTTTGTGATTCGCGCCAGTGCTGGGGAAGCCTTGAATCCGGTGCACTGGTCGGGGGATTGGCAGCACATTGTGACCGCTTTTGACCGCGATGCTGCCGGAGAGCGGTTCAGCCAAAAAGTGCTTCAAGCCAACCCAGGTCGAGATGTGAGACGGCTCACGCCGCCACCGGGTCACAAAGACTGGGCCGAAGCCTGGCGCAAGCATGTGGCCTTGATGCCAGCGGCAAAACAACCGGAATACGAACCCGGAGATGATTAATGTTATGACAAGGAGGGGACAGACCATGCTTATTGAATTTCTGGTTGCCCACGACAGTGCCCGACCGGACGAAGCGGAAAGGGCCGGGTATACCGTCCACCAAGGCCATGCCGGGGAGCCGTGGGCGCAAAGCTTACGAGCCTTAAGCCGGACCCCGGTGGATATCTTGTGGATCGCTTGGGAGGCGCTGGAATCCGCAGGAGTGGCGGGGATTGACGCCCTGCGGCGGTTTCGGGTCGCGCGGGCTGAAACCCGCATTCTGATCGAAATTCCGGACGATCTCAGTCCGCCTCAGGCCTTGCTCGGTCAGTGCGTGGCCCTCGGGATTGTGGATTTTGTCCCCGTCTCTCTCCCCTTCCCGGACGCTTGCGATCGGCATCCCACCTATGCCGATGTCGCCCGCTGGCAAGGCGGTGCCTGGTCTTGGGAGGAAGGCCCCACCGAAACGCCCGAAAAACCGGCCATTGTCCGGGAACCGCCGGAAAAACAAGTGGTGCTGATTGCCAGTCCGGCTCGGCCTGTGGTGTTGGTGGTGTTGGGCGTGCATATCGGGGCCGGGGCCACGACGACGGCCTTGGCGTTGGCGCACACCTTGCACGAGGCCGGGCACAGCACCGTCTTGACCGAGGCCATGCCGACCGATACTTATCGCCGGATTGACACCGATCGCCTGGGTTATGCCGTGGTCTTGCCGGAACCGCCGCCGCCCCGACAGACATTTTCCCCGGCCCGGCATGTGCAAAGCCTGATCGGACGCCGCACCTGGAGCTACATCGTGGTGGATGGGGTGTCTTATCAGTGGGATCTGGCGCAAAAGGTGGGGGACATGGTGGTGGTGATCGGACCCGGATCCCCGTATCGCCAGGCGAAATGGCATCCGGTCGCCGAGCGGTTGTCGGCCTTGCGGCAGGCCCGCCCGGATGTGATCTCGGTGTGTGTGCTGCATGCGGATCCGGGCGCGGCAGAGACGGTCCAGGTTCTCCGCGAGACGATGCAGACGGCATCCGACCCACCCACGGGCGTCTTTCTCGAAACCCCCGACGTGTGGCCGGATCTCTTAGCGCCGGTGCTGCCCTGGCCGAGTGTCCGTTTACCGCATCGGCGAGGGTGGCTGGCAAAACTTCCGGGGATCCGGCGATGGCCGGCCGTCATCCGTCCCTCGGCCACGTCTCCCCTGCCGCCGATACCGCTGACCCGACCCCGTCGGCCGCAGCCCGCCATATCGGGGCGACCTCGGTGGGCGACCTGGGCAATCCGCCTGGGGGAGGGGGGGCTGAGTGTCAGCTTGGTGATCGGCGGGCTGTGGCTCGCCCAACACGTCTTCGGGGTTATTCCGCTGGTGCACCCCATGCTGCGGGAAGCGCAGCAGTGGATCCAACGGGCGGGGCCGAAGTGGTAAGCCAACGAGATCGGAACCCACACAGCGAAAGGAGGGAGAACCATGGGCAAAGCGTGGGAGAAAGCGTGGGAGACCGTCCAAACCACTAATTGGTATCTGTGGGCGGCGGGCCTGGGATTCGGGGGGTTTCTGGACGCCGTGACTCCGGGATCGGCGGCCAATCATCTCATTGGCTGGGGCATTGTGTTTACCGCCGTCTACATCTGGATTGTGCAGTAATGGGTCGGCATCGCACAGGAGGGATCACCCGCGGCCTTCGGTGAAACGGCCTCAGAAGGGCCGGAGAATTTCCCAAACCTGGAAATATCAAGCAATCAAGCAAGGTGTGTGAAATACAGGAAGGAGCATCGTCATCATGACCAAAACGTCAATCTGGATGGCCCTGGGGGTCGGCCTTGTCACCCTCGGAGCCGGGGTGGTGGGGTGGAGCGTGACCCATCAACCGCCTCAGGCGGAACAAATAGTACACGGCGTCACGCTGCCGGCCCCGTCTTATGATCAGCCGACGCAAACGCCTAGCAGTCAGACTCCGGTAACAAAGACTCCGGTAACAAAGACTCCGGTAACAAAGACTCCGGTAACAAAGACTCCGGTAACAAAGACTCCGGTAACAAAGACTTCCGGGACGAAGACTTCGGGGACACAAACGCCCACACAGGCCCCCGCGCAAAAGTATCCGAGTCTGGCGGCGCAGACGGCGCAGGAGCCCATCGCCTCCCTGTCGGCCATTCAGGCGGCTTTACAAGCCGGCAATGCGCAACGCTTGGGAGAATTGCGCTGGAACAGCACCGATGCCCAAACGGTCATTCAAACTTGGGGGCGCAAAAACGCGTCGGCGGCCACCACCGTCTTGTATGCCCAAACGTTTGTCTATGCGCTGTTGAGCGATAATGCCTCCGTCATCAACAATGCCGTGGCGGATCCGAACAGTCAAGGACCGGGTTTTGTCAGTCCGCTGCAATTTCAGGGATCGCCCACGAATGTGTCGCAAATTGACACTCTGCAGATGGGAAGCGTAACCCAACAGGTTCCCTGGGCGCGGGAGGTGCCGTATACGGTCACCTACACCACCACCGGCGGGCAGCTGGCCGCCGGGCATGGCTATGTGGACATCACCCTCAATCCGCACAATACGTCCCAGTGGGTTCTCGGCACCACCGGCATGCTGCCGGGACAATAACACCCTGTCAACGGAGAAAGGAGGCGGATTTATGCGATTCAGAAACGTCATCGCCGGGGTCGGACTGGTTCTGGGCCTGCTGACGGGCGGGATGGGCTCGGTGCAGGCAGCGTCGGTTCCGAGGGTCTTAGCGGCCCCGGCTCCGGTGATCACGGCTTTTACCGTCAACCCCGCCACGTTTCAGATCACGATCACGGGCGCGGATTTGCCGCCGGCGGTGCAAGACAGCGCCGGCCAGGCGCAATCGCTGCCGTGGACCGGCAAAGGCCTGGAATGGGCGATCCGCAATCATTCGTCGTCGTTTTGGTCGGGCTATCACGGGGCTTTTCCCAACACCTATGCAGCGGAGTCGGCCACCCAGGCCCGTTTTGTGATCGGCGGGGGGGCATTGGGACCGGGACACTATATTTGGTTCCATCCCGGCGACACGGTGCATCTGGACTTATATCGCACGTGGGATGGGCACCGTTTTAAAATTGCGGATATTCCTTTTACCTGGCCGAAGACGACCACGACGTTCACCATGCCGGCGCAAGCCCCCCGGATTACCCAAGTGGCGGTCAATCCCCAAACCCGGCAGTTGACAGTGCAAGGCCAGCACTTGCCCCCGTCGCTGACGAGTGGAGAGTGGAGCACGCGGGGCCAATCCGTCACGCTGCCCTGGACCGGGGAAGACCAGCAGTGGGAGTTCTGGGACATCACTCAGACCCGCGGATCGGGGTATGCGTCAACCTGGCCGACGGAGACTGATTATACGGCGGAGTCGGCCACCCAGGCCCAGATGCAGGTCGATACCCCCCAATCGTGGGCGGCGCCGAAGGCCGGCGATTGGGTGCTGCTGCGGCTGCCGAATCAGTGGTCCCGGCCGTTTGTGTTCCGGTGGCCGACCACGCCCACCGTGTTCCGGCGACAGCGGGTGATTTGGGAGTTGGCCATGGACCAATCCTTTAATCCCAATGTCTACTTCAATGCCGGATGGCTGTCCGTGCCCAGCGAGTGGACGGGGTTGCCAGAAGCAACCCCGCCGGGATGGCCCATCGATCGCCCGACCCAAAACCTGTGGCAAGGCAAGCCGGCGCAATGGGATGGGATGGGTCACGCCGTGACGATCCAATCCGGTCATACGTTTAGCCTGTCTCCACCGCATGCCTTGGAAGATTTGTGCCGGGCGTTTAATTACGGCACCTGGGGTTCCTGGCGGGGATTAATGGTTATAAGTACAAACGTGGATAAGGTTATTAATGGCCCAGAAGCCTGGAACTGGAAACCTCCCGGCGGCAATTGGTACACATGGGGCAGTGGGCTCAACAACGAAGCCGTGGGCTGTGCGCCGGGATCCAATTACGGGGCCACGCCCAGTTTTTCGCTCACGGCCCCGTCCGTGACCAAACAGACCACCTATTACGCCGAATTCTTTGCCGAAGAAGCGCAATATGTGTCTTCTATGCACCGGACCGTGGATGCGGATATCAGTGAAATGGCCGTGCCGATTGTCGTCAAGCCGAAGCCGACCAAACCGCCCACCATTAAATTGACAGCGAATCCGACGCGTTTGCCGGTGGGGCACAAAACCACGTTGACTGCGACGGCTTCCTCCGTGCCTCAAGGCGATCACCTGACGATTTGGCGGCCGACCACGCATACCGAAGTCGGCCTGGGAGCAGCCGGAACTAATCCGGTGACGGCCACGGTGACACAGCAGACCCCGCAGGTCAATACCTTCCGGGCCTATCTGAATGCCCCCAACGGTGCCACGGTGGCGACCTCGAATACGGTCCAGGTGACCTGGTATCAGCTGCCGCCCTCACCGAGTCCCAGTCCTTCACCCTCTCCGTCACCCCAACCGAAACCGCCGTTTGTGACCTTGATCGGGCATCCCACCCGGTTGACGGTGGGGCAAACGACAACGCTGACGGCCACGGCCTATCATAAACCGAGTGGGGATGTGGTGGAGATTGTGGGCACAGACGGGCTGAAGCAATCGGGGCCGTCTTCGCCGTTTAGTACCACCGATGTTCATTTGACTCCGCAGACGGTGCACTTTACAGCGTATATTCTGAGTCCGTCCGGCAAAAAAGTCGCGACGTCTAATACCGTCGCGGTCAAATGGATGGCTCCGCTGTCGGTAACCTTAACAGCGCACCCCACGGATTTGCCGATCGGCCAGGCCACCACCCTGACCGCGACGGCGAGTCAAAGCGTCTCGGGCACGGGGGAAGCCATTAATCTCGTCGATCAGTCCAGTGGACTCGTAATCGCCAGTTGCCTGTCGGGCACGACCTGTGTGGCCACGATGGCGGAGAGTGATCCGACCACGCAGACGGTTCAAGCCGATGTCGGGCCGTATCAAGCCACGAACACGGCAGCCGGCGTAAAGGCGTTGTCGAATACCCAAAAGGTTACCTGGTATGGACCCGTGGTGAGCCTGAGTGCTACGCCGACGCAGCTGTTGATCGGCAAAACCGCCACGGTGACGGCGACGGCGCAACAGATGACGGCCACCGAAACAATTCACCTTGTGGGCACCGATGGACTGTCGGTGACCGGATCGCCCGGGGATCCCACCCTGGCGGTGCCCGATATGCATCAGACGCCGCAAGCGGTGACGTTTACAGCGACGGCGCTCAACAGCACGGGCCAAGTGGTGGCGAGCTCGAATGCGGCCCAGGTGACCTGGTACCGGATTTTTAAGGGTGCGAACCCGGTCACCAGTTGTGTCCCGTATAAACCGGGCTATGCGTATGTCAAAGGGGTGGTCACGTATGACCCCCGAGCCTGTCCGGTGCCGACTCCGGTAGATTTTTGAGCCTCAGCCTCAAAGGGAAAGACAAGAACCCGTACGCGGGCATCCCCGGTGCTGTCTTGGAGCAGGCCGGGGATGCCGGCGTCATGAAGTCGAGAAGGGAGGAAAGCGAGATGAGTCCGGAAGACAATCGCCGGTATCGGCTCGCCGCCGCGGACTATTTGCACCGGCCCGTGACGGATACGGAGGTGATTCACTGGGCCGCCAAAGCCCAGGCCGCGGCGGATCTCGCGGCCTACGGGGTGTTACGGGAAGCCGCGGAACGCGATAGGGAAAGGAGCCGATCAGAATGAGGGCTTTGATACGGCGTGTAGTGTGGATGGTTTGCAGCCGGGCCGCCTGGTCCCGGCGCTGGCAGGATACTCAGGGCTTAGGCGAAACCGTGGGAGCCATTGGCGGCCTGCTGATTCTGACCTTTGGTCTCACCGGGTCCCTCAGCGCCTTTCGCTTGTGGCAAACCCACCAAGCGTTAGAGCATGCCGCCAGCGTGGCCTTGCGCAGTGAAGAGCAGCAAGGCTGCTGGACGGCTGCCACCACGGCCGCCGTGGCCCAATCGGTGCAGGGTGCGGGATTGAATCCCCAGGGCGTGAAAGTGGTGGGCTATACGGGGCAGAGCGTCAATTACGGCCAGCCTGTGCGCGTCACCGTGCAATATACTCTCAGTACGGACTTTCTGTTCGGCGGTCTGGCGACTTGGACCGAACAAGCGACGGCGGCGGGGTCCAGTTTCTATGTCCCGAATACCATGCCGGGGTACGGAAACTGTACGAATCCGCCGTCATCTTAATGAGCTCTTCAATAACCGGAATGACGCAGCGCCGCATGCTGAATCGTTTGTTGGGGGTGGGTCATCCAGGGATTATTTCCGAACGTCGCAATCTGGTGCCATGCGGACGCGAGCCACGGGTGGATTCCAAAGTGCCAGAGCACAAAGACAGCCGCCACGCCGAAAAGCTTGGGCCAGAGCGAAGAATGTGTGAGCGTTGTTTCCATGATTTTTTACCTCCGGGGTAGTTTTTGTCTTGCTTCTGATGGATTCTAATGATATTATAGCATGGTGGATAGTCACCGCGCAACAAGTGTGGTAACAAAAATTTTTATTGTTAAGGAGGATCACGTGATGCCAAGACGCATGAACCCGCAAGCGAAGCGGCATGATCCCGCTTACCAAGCGGCCCGCAATCATCAAGATCGGCACCGGCCCCAGGCGCAAATTGGCTTACGGGTGCCCGAAGCGATCCGGGATCGTTGGCACGCGGCGGCTCAACGGGAAGGGCTCAACCTCAAAGCCTGGATCATCCGTCATTTAAATCGGGCGGCGGAACACGAGCCGGACCAGAAAGGAGAGTCCTAGTATGCGATCAGGAAAACCGATCACACTGTCCCCCCAAGGGGCCGTCTGGCTGATCTTCGCCGGCTTCAGCGTAATTTCTCTATGGCTCGCAGGCCACGTGATCGAAAGCGATGTCGCCGAATATCACGCCTATGTCCTGCAGGCTTTGACCCCGCCAATATTTCACCAGTGGCCGCAGGAATATCCGGCCCTGGCGCAATTCGTGTTCTTATTCCCCTTACTGTTGCCCGGGTCTTACCGCGTCAGCTTCGCCGGGGTCACCCTGGCGGCTCTCGCCGGGCTGCTGCAAACCGGGATGACCCGGCATGGCCCCGGTTGGGCGCTCAAGCTGTTGGGCTATCTGACTCTGGGGACCATTGGGCTGTTCAGCCAGCGCTATGACATCATCCCGGCCTTGTGCGCTTTCTGGGCCCTGGATCAAGCCCAACAGCAACATTGGAAACGGGCCTGGATGGGATCCGTCTTGGGATTCGGCCTGAAACTGTGGCCGGCCGTCTTATGGCCGGTGTTTCTCGTCCAAGAATGGCGGGAAACGGGTCACATCCCGGGGAAACACCTGCTGTTCAGTGTCGGCGCCGCCGGGTTGCTGCTGGTCATTCCGGCGCTCTTGTCCCCGCACCAGGCGTTCACGGCGTTCCGCTATCTTTTAGACCGGCCCGTGGAATACGAATCCCTGGCGGCCAGCCTGACCACGGTGTTCGGCCATCCCCACCTGTTTCATGCCTTCGGATCCCTCAACGTGCGCGATCATGGCCTGGCGCATGCCTTTGCTTTCATCCTGACGCTGCTCGGCGGCGGTCTCGGTCTCGCCGTGTTGTGGGCGCAAAAAACCGGGCGGGTGGATCTGACGGACGCGGCCCTCTTGGCCGTATTATTGATGCTGCTCACATCGAAGGTGTTTTCGGCCCAATATCTGATTTGGCTCGCCCCCTGCTTAGCGCTCAAAAAAGGGAATGGGGCGCTCGTCCTGGCCTTTCTGGCGACGACCCTCGAGTATCCGATAGCCTTTGTCATCCACCCGGTCCCGAACTGGCCTCAGGCGCTCCTGGCGATGGTGGCC
>JAJZAN010000214.1 GCA_021799435.1 Bacillota bacterium
TCCGCTGTTTGGCGTACCGGTACGTAAGGATCAGAAAAACCCGCTGCATAAAGCCCCGTCCACTTTGCAGGATTGTGTCATGGAGGAGTGTTTTCCCAAACCTAAATGACCCATACCCTATGGGACCCAGTTTCCAGCCGTTCCCTGACCCGCGAAAAACTGGGACACTCCTGTGATTTTGCGCCAGGGAAGCCCTCCCGGCGCATGCGCGGGCTGATGTCCTGAAACTCCCCAGGACACTTGATACAGCGATCTGACAAGCCCGCCAGCCTTTTCTAGTATGGCCTAGCCTAATTGTCACGCCGTGACAACCGGGGGAACCCGTAAAACTGGGGTGAAGCGAATATTTCGCAGGGCTACCCTCTCGTAGTCCTAACCCGTCAGCTAACTCCGGAGGCACTTCCATTCACGAGAGGAGAATCTCATTGATCGTCTCCATTAAACACGCCGCTCTCGCGGCAACCGCCCTCAGCGTTGCAGCTCTGGGCAGTTCAGCCATGGCGGCCAGTGCGCCATCCAACGCGCCTCATCACCTGTCTAGGATCTCGTCCCATCACACGAAGGCACGCACGCCTGTCGACGACTCAACTGGCGCATCGATACGTGCATCCGATCGGTGAGTTGTTGGCCAAAAGCTTCCTGACGGCCCACGGGTATCCCACCCAGGGCGGGATCACCCCCGCACTGGCACAAGACATTGCGTCTAGTCTCGGGTATCATGGCGCCAGCATCCCGTCCAGCTCCGGATCGAGGAATTCCCAGAACCGTGGGTCGAGCTCTGGCACTAGCATCGGCGTCCAGTATTCTGCCCATGTCCTGCCCGCCCAGTTTCCGAACCCGGCCAATCTCACGCTGGTCGCGGAACCCTCACTATCGAGTCCCGCGGCGGGACTGCAAGGCGAATTCACGCCAACCGTGAAAACCATTGATGGGCGTCCGGTGTTGAAGGCATTCCATATGATTGCCACCTGCTACGGACCCAGCCTAGCGGACAACTATCCGTATGGCCCCACTGATGCATTTGGCCAGCCATTGCAGAATGGCATGATTGCCGTAGACCCCAGCGTCATTCCCTTGCACACGGTGTTGTATGTGACCGGATATCACGACAATTACCTGCCATCAGGTGGATTCCTGGGTCAAGCGATGGACACCGGCGGCGCCATCAAAGGCGACCGCGTCGACCTCTTCATCAACGCCAATGAGAACGTCATCAACGACTTTGGCGTCCAACAGGTCACCGTATATGAACTCGGCAACTAAGATCCCGAAACGCTGGATGGCGGCTTAACACCCCTCCAGCATTTTTTCTCCGCCCGAGCCCGCACAGCGCTTTTGGATTCAGCATTCTTGACGCGACCGGATGACCGCATTCGGAGCCGACATTGGGGCAGCCGCGGCACGGTCCAACACAGAGACCTACTCTTGAACCACGGAAAGCCAGGGTGACGGCCGGTCATGGGGCTGGTCAATCGCCAGAAGGTGGGCTGCGCGCCGCGCGCGCGTCAGCGAGGTGTATAGGGTGCGGGCACTGGCGGCATCGTTGGGATAAGCTGATTCGCTGCACTCGAGCAGGATGACCCCGTCAAACTCCAACCCTCGAACCACGTCCAAGGTGGTCAATGCCAGTCCGCCAGCATAGGGTCGGTCGCCGTGAAGCGCCTGGTACGGCATCTGCCAAGACTTCAAACGCCCCTCCCAGTCGGCCATACGCCCGCTGTTTGGCACTAAGAGAGCCACAGAGACGATCCCGGCCTGCGCCCATTCTCTGACCGATTCCCCCGCCCGCGTCTCCATCTCGTCCTGATCAGCCACGGAAGAAATCATGACCTGTCCTACGTGGGGATGCCAGGTGACACTTTCGCTGGGTTGGGCTTTGGGGTTGACGGCCAAGCGAAGCCTTTCCGCGGCAGCATGAATCTTGGGCGGGACTCGGTAGCTCCGGGAGAGCCATAACTTAGCCATGCGGTTGCCCTTCATCTCCAACGCGTGTTGAATCAAAGTCCAGCCGTCCCAATCGTGCTGGCTTCCTTGCTGCATCAAATCCCCGGCGATAACCCAGGACACCGACGGCCCCAACCAGGCGCGAAGAGCACGATAGGCCAATAGCGGAATTGCCTGGGCCTCGTCGATAATAATCCATTCGGGTTCTGGCTGCGGCCGGGGCCGCTTCGACCACGCTCCCAGCCACAACAGGGCTGCCACATCCTCCAGTCCCACACGCGTTGGGGGCTTGCGTCCCAGCGTTTCCGACGCCCGCCTGTACAAGCCTTCCGGTCCCATATTGGGGTGGGCCGCTTGGGCCGCGTTTAGTGCGTCCGTCCAGGCGTCTTGGTCCCAGTCGGAATCCGGCACCAGTCCGGCCATCTGATCCGCCAAGGGAAAGTCGGGCCACATCGTCCCCGCCAAATCTGCAAGGCTTAGGGCCTGCGCTCGGGTCCGCTCCAAGCCTAGACGCGGCAGGACCGGCTGGACGTAATCCCGGAGGGTTGTGGTGGGGGTGAGATAGAGGCCGGGACTGTCCGGCCGCGCGGCGACGGCAATGCGGTGGGCGGCCACGACCGTCTTGCCGGTTCCTGCTGGGCCGTCCAGAATAATGAGCTTCAAATTGGGGCTGCGGTCGCCGACGATGGCATTCTGATCTTTGTCCAACACATCAGCCAACACATCGAGAGCCGGCATAGCCGACTGCCCCAGGCGCCGACGCACCCGGTCCTCAAAAATGGCCCCATAACGCGGCGCGACGCGCACCACCCGGCCGTTTTCCAGCTCGACATCCTCGACCGCACACTCCATGACCAAAATATGAGGATTCTTTCCTTCCCATTGCAGGAAATCGCGGTCTTTCATGGTGAGTTGCAGTTCTTGCTGAGCGGGGTTCCGAACCAGGTCCGCCACCGGAGCCAAATGACTAATGTCGAGCATCTCTTGTCCCCCCGGGACAGGAAATACTTCGGACCGATGGTAGCGATGCACCCGCAGATCCACTTCGAAGGGCTCGCCATCGACGTCTTTCATTTTTCCACGGATGCGGGAGAAGTACGGGTCTTGCCGGTCTTTCATTTCTAAAAGCTGACCATAACTGCGTTCCATAATTTCTGCATGCTGCCAGGCCGCTTCATCACCCGCCTGCAGGGCCCGTTTATAAGCCCGATCGGCAGCGCTGCGACGATCCGGCAACTCCTTGTCAATCCAGCGGGACCACGAATCCAGGACAATTTGCTCGCGGACGAAATCGGCGTCATGAGAATCTTGGGCCATGCCTTTATCCCTCCCCATCTCTTCGACAGCGAGGTTCTAGTATAGCAATTTTCCCCACTGCCGGAAAAGGGTGGCGAAAAGACAAAAAAACGCTTGGATTTCTCGGGTGTGCAACTAGCGGCTGCCCGACCCATAGGGGCGGGTCAGAACCTCCAGGTTGTGTCCGGACGGATCGGTAAAGTAGAATCCGCGTCCCGAGTCGCGGGTATTGATTTCGCCCTTCCGGCGATGGCCGGGATCTGCGTAATAGGGAATATACTCGTCCTGC
>JAJZAN010000215.1 GCA_021799435.1 Bacillota bacterium
TTCGTGATTACGTCTTTCTTTTGTAAGTTCTATCAGTAAATTTCGTCTTTCTTTATAACTTGTACTATTTCGACAGACACAATGAATCTTCCTGTTTTTCGGTGCAGAAACTTCTGCTCCGTCCATCCAACCGGGGTAGAGCACCACCACCTATAAGACATGCGAACATAAAATGAACCGTTATGTCTTTCGTTCTCGGGTCCTCCTTCGCGCATTTGGACGGCATTATCAAAGGCATCATGAGCGAACGGGAGAATGTTGCCACCATCCATGCCATAAATGGCGAAGCATGTCGTGAAGGCATCCTTGTCGGCGAAGTGTGATAGACTCATACAAAGCACATACGATTGCCGGTTTCTTCGAAGATGATGTTCACACCGAGCACGGCCTTTCGGTGTGTTTCTAAACACTGTGCCTGTTTCGTCCGTTGGGATAACGACCCTGGGGACGCTGAGCCGAGGGGCCGGGAAGCAACCGCGCTCGAAAGCAGAATGAAAGCGGGGTATCGATTTCACCGCATATCGTTAGCCGTGAGGTATATCCTAGGCGTGGGACGGAGGGATTTATATGAAAGATGCAGAATCGTGGGACGATAGGGTGGCGCAGTTACTTCAGACCTACCGTTCATCTCGGGGGAATCCAGCATGGTATATGGTGGGACGCCATAACGTGCAAGGACATTCTCAAAAACCGGCCGCAGTGTTTCTGTCCGACTCCGGTTGCACCGTGTGGAGCTATGCCGACTTAGATCACCACTCAGCCAGGTGGGCCGGGTATTTAAGGGATTTAGGGGTGAAGGCCGGTACGAAAGTGGCAACCTTGTTGCCGAAATGCCCAGAACTTGTCGCCGCTTCTTTGGGAATCTGGCGCCTGGGTGCCGTCTATGTGCCGTTGTTTACGGCCTTCGGTGTGGAAGCGGTGGACTACCGGTTGAAGAAGAGTCAGACGGAAGTGGTATTGAGCAACGATGCAAACATGTCTAAGATTCCGTCTGCCGTGAACGTACAACTCGTCAATGTTGATCGTACAGACAGACAGTCTGCCTTATGGAATGATTGGGAGGAAATGTCTTCGGATGAACCAATAATTCTTCTCTATACGTCGGGAACCACCGGTTATCCTAAAGGCGTGCCTGTTCCCATTAGGGCCTTGGCATCTTTCGAGGCCTATATGCGGTGGGGACTTGCCGTTAAGGAGGACGACCGGTTTTGGAACATAGCCGACCCAGGCTGGGCCTATGGCCTCTATTACGGACTCATTGGGCCTCTTTTGATTGGGCAGGCCAATCACTGGCTTATGCGCCCATTCGATCCGAATACGGCAATCCAAACGTTGAAGGACCAAAAAATCACCAATTTTGCCGCGGCGCCCACGGTATACCGGTCTTTCCGGGCTCACGGGTACGATCTTCCATCCACATTGCGGACCTTGTCCAGTGCCGGTGAACCACTCAATGCCAGTGTGGTTGACTGGGCCAGGGCGTCAGTGGGAATTCCGATTTTAGACCATTATGGCCAGACGGAGTTGGGCATGGTCGTCAATAACCATCAATCGGCTTTGTTGTCACGACCCGTGAAAACCGGGTCCATGGGACAAGCTATGCCTGGTTTTCGTGTCGTGGTTTTGGACGACTCGGGTGAGGAGATTTCGAGCAAACGTCAAGGCCAAATCGCGATCGATGTCCGGAATTCTCCCTTATTCTGGTTTGAGGGCTACTATCAAGACCCTCAGGCCACAGCAGAGCGATTCATCCATGATGGTCGGTACTATCTTACCGGAGATATGGGCAGTGTGGATGACGAGGGGGACTTTGTCTTCACCAGCCGGGCCGACGACGTGATCCTGTCCGCTGGCTACCGCATTGGTCCGGTAGAAGTCGAGAGCACCCTCAATTCTCATCCTTTCGTCGCAGAAAGCGCCGCTATAGGTATCCCGGACACTCTCAGGGGTGAAGTGATTAAGGCCTTCGTGGTGCTGAGACCAGACGTAGAGGTGACTCCCCAACTTCAAAGTGAGCTGCAGACGTGGGTCAAGGAGCGGTTGGCGAAAACTGCGTATCCTCGCGAAATCGCCATTGTTGGGGAGCTTCCGAAAACACCGAGCGGAAAAATTCAGCGCTATATCCTCCGGCAACAAGCAACACAGTCCTCCAGCACCATGGAACAGTAGGCATAGATCTTGGGTTTGACTAAACAGGGATCACGCAGCAGACAATGGGGATTGTGAAAGCAGACGCCGGCGTCTAAGATGTGATAACGATCAGGGGTTGAAATGAACGGGCACATGGCAAGTGAGACACAACGGCAATAAAAATGAGCACCGCGGGCACGACCTGGAATTTCCGGAACAATCAGGCAGGACTCTAAATCCTGCCTGAGAGGAGGTAGAGCGGTTTGGATTTGTAGCAAGATTCGTGATGAATGAAGGACAGCATACAAAATATCCGTGTGATCAGAACCCCGCCAGACTCATGCACTGTAAAACGGGTTGGACAGCTGGCATTAGTCCATGAAAACCTCCATGAAGTCAAATTCTTTAATACCGCGTTTTCATTCTGGCCTCTCTTGTTTTGGGAATGGCTGTCGTTCTCGAGTTTTGTGACGTTGCCGTAGTGTGTAACCATGGATGATGCCTGCAACGATTCCGAGTATGCCAGCCACCAAGGCTTCGGGAATTCCTATCCGGGAACCCCTCACAATTAACACAACTACGGTCATGCCTATGGCGTAAATCACTGACCACAACAAAACACTGTTTCGGTTCATGACTAAAACCGAAATAAGAATCGCAAATAGGTAAGGAGCCACGAAAGCCATAGCAACAGTGCCGATGGTTTTGATGGCTGAGTGTCCCCAGATAACCATCACTGCACTAACAACCCAGAGTACCGCAAGTCCAAGGCTGTACCGGGTCCATGACCACATGTGCAATCTCCTTCCTTGCTTTTCTTTACCGTACCAGTATACGGTACCAAGATTATTGTTCTCCCGATTTGAGAATGTAGATCCGTCCAATCACGGGCAACCCGGCACGTGAGGGGTTTTCAATGGGTGGATCCCTCCACTTGAGCCAAAGGTCCCTGGCCATACGTCGCCAAGGTTCCTGCCAAAATATCCGGAGCTCTTTGCTGTTGACTGCCACATCTCTTTCAGACATTCCGTTATCTTGGCCGTAGGCCAAAGCCGGGAAGCGGGTTTGGTGTGAGAGCTTGTGCATGATCGATCATGCCGTCGAGCTAGGGTGACACGGTAGTTCCTTCCTGTTGCCAAGTTATGAGTGCGCTTGAGGTTCTGATAGCCTTAAACGGCTTGTCCTTGTTGCACAACTTTTCCATGCGCTGAGCAATATTGTCGCCTGCACCAAGGAAATTCCTCTATATCCCCGTGCGGGCGCTTAGCTGACGGTTACATGCGGTTAGACGATTCAAGGTTCCCATCTCTTGCAGTATTCGGGGCAATTTTTGATCATGATGGCGAATTGGCCCATTACAATATGACGGTGGGAGACGAAATCGTTGGTTATACCAACC
>JAJZAN010000216.1 GCA_021799435.1 Bacillota bacterium
GTTACTATCAAGACCGACATGAGTGGTTCCTTATCAATTAAACGTAATGGATGTTTCATCCCTCGAATCCGCGAAAGTGGGCTGAAACACTTGAATAACATTGGATGTTTTAGTAAAAATCAGAGACACATAATTCACAGTGTGAAGATGCACCACAGCGATTCGGGCAGACCAAACGACCGGAGAGTGGTTTCGCCGCACATACCGTGCATTCAAGGTGACCCGGAAACAACTGGCCACTGGGTTGTGTGACCGATCCTAGTATCGGCGTGTTGAGGCAAAATAGCGTGTTGCCTCTCACGGGTGCATTGGGCAATCCAGCGGATGTCCATGACTGTAGTGATGGGTTGATTGACGCACCACCGTTGTCTGTTGTTGCCATGTAGTTTTAGAGCACGTAGACCAGTGTCTGAGTGGGTTGGTCGTCCGACCCGTCTTAGTGGGTCGGATGAAGTGGAAGAGATATGCGATGTCCGTCCCAACTCAAAATTAAGTGCGGATTCTGGGGCATTCCAGTCCACGCGAGGTTTTGGTTGGCCCAAGCGCTGGATTTGGTGTTTTGGGCAAAACCCCCCATTTTGGTGTTCTCAAGACCCGGTGCCAACACGAGTTCATAGTGAAGACTTCGAGGCATCGTGCCACTTTTTCGTGTGACTGTGAGTTCCCCATACGGTTGATTGATACCGTGACCAGTGAACGTTTCGCGTTGATATGACGCGGACCAGCCCTGCGTGGTGATGCTTGTCAAGCGTAGATGATGCGTCGCCTGGAGCACACGTGCTTGACCAAGCGAGACCGTGGCCACGTGTTGATGCCCTTGAGGGTGTTGCGTCCATTTCGCTTGCACGGGCACGGACGGTTGGGGAAGAGTGTTGAGCGGCAGGCTAAAGCTTGATCTATCACCGCCGCTGAGCTGGGTAAAACTCACCGGACCCGAAAAGAAGCCATATTGACCCCATGCAACGGACAGTTCCATGCCAGGTCCAGGGTTGCCGGGGTACCACGCACGTAAGATTTCGTTCGGATGCGGTCCGGCCAAGGAACGAAATGCTATCACGCGAAAGGGGCCGACCTTGAAAACCAAGGGTGTGCCGTGACGTAGGGTGGTTGCCATCTTAAGATTCGCCCGCACGCTGGTGGAAGCCGGTGCGGATCCGTCGGGTAATCTTGCATTCTGATGGAGGTTACTCACACTCAGGACTGCGGCGGCAACGGCGACACCAGCAACCGGCCACCACGCGATCCGGCCCCATCGTTTCTGAGAGCGTGCAGATTGTAACCCAAAGTGACCGTAAAAGCGATCGCGCATCTCATCATTGGTTGGCATGGTGATCCTCCTTCCATATCATAAAGAATCGTTGTCAAGCCGGATGTGTGCTGAGTGCCACCTCCAAACTAAGAAAGATGTTGTGTCCGTCGCCGGCATGATAAGTACAAAAATAACCGGTTAAACCCAACGCAAAGAAGTCACAGAATAAACCGTAGTGAGTGTTATGCTTGGATGTTTACAGTGTCTTAGGTTTCATTGTAACTATATCCCCCTCATGCTGATGTAGAAGAATAACTCAAGAGTTATTATTCGCCCTATATCCGATACACACAACGAGAGACGAGTCATTTTCACAGATTTTTCACTGACATAATTCGACACAAGCACGATTGATAATGCTTAGCGGACAAAAGTGAGTAAGTTTAACTAAAACTCCAGGATGTCAATTAAGGGTATGTTAGGCCAGACGGGACCTGGCAACGTCAGATTAGAGTACACCGTAATCGTCCTCCATAGCATGAATCAAATAGCTCGCAATCTCGATGATTTGCGTCAACTGGTCAAAACTCTAAACGGAAAAAGGATTCGGGTCGAATTCATTAAAGAGCACTTAACCTTCAAGGGAGACGATTCGCCCGTTGCGGCTCTTCTGCTCTCGGTGATGGGGGGCCTTTGCGGAATTTGAACGGGCTCTGATTCACGAACGGCAGAGTGAGGGGATCGCCCTCTCCAAACAATGCGGCGTATATCAAGGCCGCAAACCCGCTCTGCGGCCTGACCAGGTGGCACAACTCCGGCCACGGACGGGTCAGTAGGAGAAAAAATCCCGAGCTGCGGGAGGAACTGATTGGGGAGTGGTCACGCCCAATGAGCATGCTGATGCCGTCGACGGAGAAGTCGGCCGGTTCACCTTCCGGACCCGCACCGTCATCGACCCAACCGGTGAGAAGTGGAGCACGGCCACCCCAGTCTTCGCGGCCCTAGGGCCGCGAATCTGTGCATAATACGATTGCGCATGTGGAATTCCCCCGGCACGGGCGGTACCTGATCAATGGCCTCGGCACCGAGGCTGTCTTGCGCCTTCTGATTGCTTTTCTTCTCCACCATCAGATGCTCTCGGATTATTTCGTGTAATTCTTCGTCGATGGGGCCCGGACGTTACATGCGGCGATTCTCCATCGACTGGCCGGGTGGCTCCCGCTTCGAATTCTCTTGGATTTGTATCATCTGAAGGAAAGGTGCAAAGGGGAATTAAGCTTAGCGCTGCGCGGAGCTAAAATTCGCCATGCGGTATTGGCCGAGCTCCTCCCTCTCCTCTGGCTCGGCCGCGTCGACGCAGCCATTGCCTACCTGCGCGCCATCCCGGAGAAGCAGCTCAAACCAGGGCAATCGGTCGATAAACTGATCGGGTATTGTGAACGTAATCGCGCCTACATCCCCTGCTACGCGTTACGACACGCTCTGCATCTGCGCAACTCGAGTAATCGCGGTGAAAAGTCCAATGATCTCTGTGTTGCCAGTCGCCAAAAACACCAAGGCATGAGTGGGTCACCGTCCGGCTCCGTGGCTTTAGCCACGGTCACCACACTAAATCACAACCGCCTGGTGTACTCATCACAGGATCGTGCTCGAGTGGGTGCCTAGTTTCGACGGACTTCATCTCTTTAGTTTATTAAATTGCACAGGTCGATATTTTGTCAGACTGACGTTTCCGAAACGCCGATCCATTAAGTACCAGGGACGATGGAACACATCCGGGGAGCCTGCCATTGATCATCCCTGCGAGGGCGTCTCGAAATCACTGGGAACGGATTGACAGTGTTCTGACGCCAAATTCACCCGTTCCAGTTCCTGATACGCCCTGACTACGGTGTTGAGGTTCACAGTTAGCTTGGAGGCCGTCTTCCTTGTCGGAACCGATGTTGGTGGCAAATACCCCTGCACGATTTGCTGCATAATATTTTGCACTTATTGTCCGTATAAGGCCCGCTTAGGCCTGTTAAGTTGAACACCATCTCACTTCCTCCGCTTGTCTTGGACTGGATCCCTGGTGATTGTTGCCTCGGATGAACATCCCAAAAAGAGCGCCCCGGGGAACTGTGGCAACAACCCAATTTTTTGTGAAGAAAATGGAAGAAATGGAGGGAATGTCATCTTCGAGTCATCGTCAGGGGATAGTCTCAGAATGAAAGGCGCTCTAAGCAACCTTGGTAGTGGGAAGATTTCAAGATAAGGAGATGAGAACCATGAGAAAAAA
>JAJZAN010000217.1 GCA_021799435.1 Bacillota bacterium
GTCGAGGTGCTCATGGATCTGATCATTCTCTCGGTGGGCATGGAACCGTCCAAAGGCACGTTGGAAATGGCTCGAGTCTTCAACATTCCGCGCGAAGACCACGGGTTCTTGGCCACGGTGGGGGAGCCGCTGGACACGGTGACGACGCCGGTGCCAGGGGTGTTTGTGGCGGGGGCGGCAGCCGGTCCCAAAGACATCGAGGATAGTGTGTCGATGGGCGGGGCAGCTGCTGTGAAAGCGGTCAGCTTCTTGAACCGACTGAAAAAGAGCTCGGCGTAGAGCCATGGCGTCCAATCCCCCGCTTATCGACGCGGAAGTTCTGCGCGAGTTTTTTGAGAAGGCGGAGCCTTTCCTCACGGCCGAGTATTTGGCCCAGCTGTCATCGGACTTGGCTGGGCGTCGGTTGCGTGTGAAGGCCGCATTGCCGGATTGGCCGGCCCTCTGGGACCTGGCACTTGCCACCAGGCGCCTCCCGGCCGACGAGCGGGCGCTTTGGCAGCCGCGCCTCGAGCCGATGCGGGGGCTTATGGAACGGGCCGATGTCCCTGGAGCTCTGGAGTTGGTGGAGAGCCTTCCCGAGAGACCCAAGTGGCTGGTGGACTGGATGACATTTTGGGCCCACCTGGTCAATCCCGAGGTGGTGTGGTGGGCTCGCTGGGTCTACACTCCCGCGTCGGAAACCGGCGCCTTGCTGCTGTTGCTGGACAATCCCACAGTGCTGCAGGGAGCCGCCGACTTGCAAGGCGCGTATCAGCGGGTGAGCGATGCGGTGCGGTTTTTGGCAGCGGTGTTGGACAGCACGCGCCAGTTGGAGGGGGTCGAGGCGGAATATCGGCCCATGGCGACGCTGGCTCTGGTCTACACGGTCTACATGTTCACCATGGCCTCGTGGAAGCTGACTGAGGAATTTACCCATGTGCTGCCACCGTTTCCGGTCGTGGTTCGCATGCTCCTAGGGCTGAATCGATGGGAGGGAAAGTGATTGGCTGAGAAAGCCACCCCAATAGAATTGGAAGTCGCCGTGGTCAACGGCGTCGAGTTGAATGGCCATTGGAATCGCATTTTTGAGCCGCGGGTGATTTCGGAATATGACTTATCGGTGTTGGAAGAAGTCACCGCCATTCCCGGTGCGGAATCGCTCGCCTATTGCTACCAATGCGGAAAATGCACCTCGGTGTGTCCGGTCGACGTGGTCGGCGACTACTCGCCCCGCAAAGTGTTCCGACGCACCCAACTGGGGATTTCGCTCTTTGAGAGCGAGGACCTGTGGCTGTGTACGACCTGCTCCGACTGCCTGAGGGTTTGCCCCAAAGAGGTCAACATGATTGACATCATGCCGGCAGTGCGGGAAAAGGCGGTCATGGACGGCCACGCGCCGCAGGAACTCTTGTCAGCTTTTGAAAACACGGCCCGCTACGGAAACCCCTTGGGCGAGCCTGCCCGGAAGCGGGCCGAGTGGTCTAAAGGCGCTGGGGTCGCGGTGCCCATTATGAAGGATCACAAGGCGCCGGTCGATGTGTTGTGGTTTGTGGAGTGCTACCCCGCCTATCATCCCCGCGGCCAAGATGCTTCGGTCGCCTTGGCCCGCATCCTGCATTCCTTGGGCGTCGATTTTGGCATCTTGGGGAACGAGGAGAAGTGCTCGGGCGACTCCCAACGCATGGCGGGCGAAGCGGGCCTGTTTGAGATGCTGGCCGAAGACAACATCAAGGTGCTGTCCAAGTACGAGTTCAATACCTTGATGGTGACCGATCCGCACGCCTTCAACGCCTTCCGCCATGAATATCCCAAGTTTGGCGGCGAGTGGCCGACCTATCACTATACCCAGCTATTGGCGGGACGGATCGGGGAGATGGACTTCAAGACGCCGATTGAGCGCCGGGTCACATTTCACGATCCATGCTATTTAGGTCGGCATAACGGCGAGTACGAAGCGCCGCGCGCGCTGCTTGGGGCCATTCCGGGACTGGAACTGGTGGAAATGGGCCGTTGCCGCGAGAACGCCTATTGCTGCGGAGGCGGCGGGGGCGGGATGTGGATGGACAGCTTCACATCGGAGCGTTTGACGATGCGGCTCTCGGAGCGCCGGGTGCGTGAGGCTGTGGAATACGGTGCGGAGATTCTGGCGGTGACCTGCCCTTATGAAGTCTCCCGCTTCGAAGATGCCGTGAAGTCGACCGGCAATGCCGGCAAGTTGAAAGTCTTAGACATCGCGGAACTCTTGGCCCACTCCATGGGGCTGGTGGAGGCCAATGTCTAAGGGGCGCGGATCCAGGCAGGCGGGGAGGATGTCAGATGAGTGAAGTGAATGGCTGCAACTTGCCGGAAGATCTCTGGTATTGGCCCGAAAAGCACGTTTGGGCTCGACCGGAGGATGACGGCACGGTTGTGATGGGAATGACCGACGTGGCTCAAAATCTGGCCGGGAAAATCGTGGTGGTAAACCTGAAGGCCCCCGGAAAGACGCTCGCCGAAGGCAAGAGTGCCGGAACCCTGGAGAGCGGCAAGTGGGTCGGATCGATTCCCACGCCGGTGGCGGGCGAGGTGGTGGCGGTGAATGAAGCCGTCAAGAAAGCCCCGCACATCGTCAACGACGATCCTTACGGCGAAGGATGGCTGATTCGGGTGCGGCCGTCGGACTGGGCGTCCGGCCAAGCCCTGTTGGTGCACGGTCCAGAAGGCATCGAAGCCTATCGGGCGCGGCTCGATGCGGAGGGAATCCACTGCCAATAGCGCTCCATATATAAAGGAGGGATAGCGTTGGCGTTCGTTTATGCGTGTGAGCTGCCAGACGACCTCTGGTTCGATGTGGAGCGCGATGTATGGGTGGGAGATATGGGTGACGGCACGGTCCGGATGGGCATGACCGATCCGGCTCAGACCCGCGCCGGCCGCATTCTCTACCTGCGCATCCGCGCCGGCAAATCTGTCGCGGCCGGAAAAAGTCTGGCTACCGTAGAAAGCGCCAAATGGGTAGGGCCGGTGCCGTCGCCTCTGGAGGGCACGGTGCTCGAGGCTAACGCTGAGGTCATCCAGGACCCCAACTTGATTAACCGGGATCCCTATGGTTCAGGATGGCTGCTGAAATTCCGGCCGTCAAACCCGACGCTCGAGCAATCGGGGCTTCTGCGGGGCCAAGCCGCTGTCAGCGCCTATCGCGCCAAACTCAAGGCGGAAGGACTCACCTGCATGCGCTGTGCGGATCCGATGGACGGAGGCGAACCCGCGACTCCCGGTCCTGGGGTGACGCTGTAGCAGGCCGGTCAAAAGGGAGAGATAGCATGCGTTATTTGAATTTGGGCACCGTGGGAGCCCGCGAGTCGCAAGCCGTGTACCACGCGGTGGCGGAACTGATGCGGCCGGGCGACCCGATCACGTTGGTGACGGTGAGCCCGGACACACCCTATGTGTGCGTGGGATATCACCAGGTGGCCAGCCGCGAAGTGGATCGTCCCTATTGCGACGCCAAAGGGATTCCTGTGGGGCGGCGCATGGTGGGCGGCGGGGCCGTATGGC
>JAJZAN010000064.1 GCA_021799435.1 Bacillota bacterium
AATTCCCGGTCAAGAGGCCACTCGCTTTTTCCATCCCGCCGATGCCGCCATAGCGTGACTGAATGTAGCGAATCGACGCGACGAGGTTGTCGATGGGGTTCAGGATGTTGTTCATCCCCGGCTTCATGTAGGCTTGGAAGGTGCTCATGAGCATCTGCGCGATGCCCGTGGCATGCTCGCCGCCTGCCTTCATGATCTGCCCCGTGGTCGGATTGATGCCGAGCGGATTCACCGCATTGGGATTGCCGCCGGACTCATGCGCCACCATGGCGGTCAACCCCGTGAGCCATTGGCCGCCGCCCACCCCCGCGTCTTTCATCGCGCTCTGGATCCAGCTCGTCACATTGCCGGGCAGGCTGACCTTTTGCGAGGTCGGCGTTTGCCCATTGCCGAAGAGGCTCTGGCTGATGGTCTGCCCGACGCTCTTCACCGTGTTGGACACCCAGTTGCCGATGCTGGACCCCACGTTGCGGATCATGTTGCCGGCCGCGCTCACCATGGATTGCACCGTGGAGACCATGCTGCCTACCCATTGCGCGACGCTTTGGGTCCATTGATCAATCACCGAGCCCGTATTTTGAGCCCATACCTGCAAGTGTTGCCATGCGGTCTGCCCCCATTGTTTGATGGTCGCGTTGGCGTCTTTGCTCCATGTAATGAGGCTCGTAGTTGTTTGCGACACCCAATGTCCGAGGCTCTTGAAGGTGGTTGCCGCCCATTTGGTGAAGTCCTCGCTGGTTTTGCTCATCCAATCGCCAAGGCTCTTTATCGTATCGCCCGACCATTTCTTGAAGTCCCCGGTGGTTGTGCTGATCCAGTTGCCTAAGTTCTTTAGCGTGCCTCCCGCCCATTTGGTGAAGTCGCCACTCGTCTTGGTCGTCCAATTGCCGATATTGCTGGATGTTTGGCTAACCCAATGCGAAAAGTCCGCCCCCATTTTCCCGAGCCATGCGGTGACCTGTTTCCAATGGGTGATTAGTTCGTAAATCCCGACACCCACCGCAGTGAGCGCAGCTACGATGAGCATAATGGGCCAACTGATGGCATCGAACGCCGTCAGCAGGACGCCACCGACGACGTCGCCTACGGTAGTCAGGATGCCGCCAAGATCACTGAAAGCACCCGCTACCGTGTCTAAAGCGCCGGAGGCAAAATCGCCGAGGGTTCCGCCGAGCTTCGAGATGCTTCCCCACGTGAGCGCCGCGGATGCGCGGAGTTTGCCGAAGGCTGTAGCGGCGGCCGTAATCAGTCCGCCTAAGCCCAAACTTTCGAGAAGACCACCCCCAGCGGCTCCCGCCGCACCCGCTTCGCCGTCCGCGGCACCGGCAGCCACGCCAGCGGCAGGAGCTCCTGCCAGATTGACGACCCCAGCATTGACGTTCATGGCTGGCACGACCTTGCCAAAGAGCAGTTTGGCCACATTAATCGCCGCAAACGAGGCGGCAACGCCCGTGAGCAAACGGCCGATCCGCTGTAGTTCACTGCCTCCGCTCGTAAAGAAAGACACCACCCGCGAAAAGGCAGTGACCAGCGGTTGGATCAGAGGAATTAGGGTAATCGCCAGCTCGCTGAACGCCAGCGAGAGCTTCTCCATGGCGGCCGTCATGGTCAGCCCTTGCTTGGCGGCTTGTTGGACATCCTTCGAGGTCATGCCCGGAATGAGTCCAGACGTCTCCTGTTGGGCGCTGCTCCAATTCTGGAACAAGGCCCCTAGTTGACTGGTGCCCGTCAACGATAACAACTCGGCGGCTTTCGAACCTTGCCCACTGGTTTGAAGGTGGCTGTACCGCTGTGCGATGGTGTTCAAGAGCATCGCCGGGGATTGTGCCACGTCTTGCTGGTTGATGCCCAGCGATTCCAGCAAAATCGCTTGTTGAGACAACATGCCGGTGCCCACTTGGGGTGTAAAAGTCTGCTGTAACTGTCCGGCCATGCCAGAGAGAAACGACACGGCGCTCGATCCGGTCATTCCTGCCATCCCCATCATCGCCATCATTTGCGCGGCTTGTTGGGGCGTGGAGTTGTTGAGCTTTTGCATCTGTTCGATGCTACTCCACTGGAGGCCGGAGTTGGCGAGCATTTGCAACCCGTAGTAGCCCATCATGGCGTTCATCCCGCCCATGAGGACGGTGGACCCCAAACTGCCATGGCCGCCGCTGGCGCCACTGGTTGTTGCCCCGCCGCCACTCAGCGCTTCCTTGGTGGCCGTCGCCACGTCTTGCGCAGTCGCGGCCGTTTGCTCCAGCGTGGCATTGAACTGTTCGGCTTCGCTGGTCAGGTCCGTGAAGACGCTCGGAATCAAGCCCAAGTCCATGGCGACGTCTTTCGCGGCCTGCGCGGCCCCTTGGAGCGCGGTCTCGATGCTGTCTCCCGCTTCGACGCTGATGCTGGCAATCTCTTGCGCCGCCGCCACCATCTGCGTCTTCATCTCGTCGCTGACCTGTGTGTACTGTGCGGAGATTTGCTCCGCCACCGTGCGCGCGTTCATTTCGAGCGCTGACAAGGCTTGAGAGGCCTGGGCACTCGTGGTGTCGAAAACAGTGACGACGCGATCGCCTTCCTCTTGCATCGATGTTCCCATCGTGGCAGCGGTTTGCGCCATCGCGCGCGCCATCTCATCGCCGGCGGACTGTGCACTTTGGGCCAGCGTGTCCATGGAATCGGACACCACAGCAAGGGAATCATCGAGTTCGGCGGCACTGTCGATCCACCCCACGAACGGGTTAAGGTCTTCCAGCCGGGTCAAGAGTTCCGTTAAGTCGCCGAGACTGGCGACAAGGGTGTCGATCGCGTCCTGCGCGTTGTTCTCCGCTACGAACAGCAGTTTCAAACTGACATCGTCTAAGAGGGCCATGGATTATTTCCTCCCTGGCGTCATCGCCACGAGATTCGAGGGTTGTGGGCGGATCGCACGAGCGAGAGCGGCCCACAGCGCGTTCCATACCACCCGGGGGACACGCTCTACGACGGTAGGGTCATCAACTGGAATGGCGAGCTTCGCGTCCGTGCGTACGTCAGTCAGGTTCCACTCCTCGACGAGGGCGCCTGCCACGGCCGCATAGGCGGGCGACGTAAGCAAGCACCACGCGCGTTCACCGGTGATTTCGTCCTGTGTGAAGAATTCAGGGTAGGCGGTCTTGATGGTTTGCAATCGCTCGGCGGGCAACGTGTGCCAAGTGTGCATGCGCACGTAAAAACCAACGCCCTCGGGTGTTTCGCCGAGGGCGCTGAGGTCGACGTGCAAAGGTTGGGCGGGGGCTTTGTACGGCATAGGCCGCTCCTTTCTCAATGGGTGACGGTGGTAGATGAGGCCGCCTCCTGCTGGCAACATTGGAGCCAGAGTGCCGGTAACACCTCGATTTCTTGCTGATAGAAGATCTCATTGCGTTTCGCTGCGGACCATTGCGGTTTGAACCGTTCCGACAAGGTCAAGAGCGGCGGGTGCTCAGCCTGTAAAACGGTGCGGACATCGATTTCTAGCAACGTGGCGCACACGAGTTCTAGGGCTTCCCACAGGGCGCGCATTTGCCCCATGAGTTGCGCTTGAATGTGTTCAAGAAAGTCGCCGGTAATCTGCGTGCGGTCCTTCCGGCGCCGAGATACGGGCGCCAACGTGATGAGATTATCGAAGACCGGGTTGAGGTCGGTTAACAGCTCGATGCGTGCCAAGAGTGGCAGCATGTCCATGGCGACCACCAACACCCATTCGTGGGTGCCATCTACTAAATCGCGATACGCGGGATCGGCCAGTAGTTCGGGTACCTTCGGGCAGCTGGTGCGTAAGGCCTCGACCGTGGCCTCATCGTCCGTGGCCATGGCGTGGATGGTCTGCTTGAATCGGTCCATTGCGGTCATTCGGTTGGTTCCGCCTCCAATTCGCGCATCATTTGCTGATACGCCTCGAAATTGTCCGCTCCGTACCAGTTGCGGAGAGCCTCTGCCATGCCGTCGTGCTCCTGCAAAAGCATCTTGAACTGGCGGCGTTCTGTCTCTGCCACCAGTTCGGCAACGACTGGTGCGAACTGCTCAATATCCGCTTCTTTTCGGTTATCGGTGAGTTCTGTTTGCTGTTTCACTTCGGCCTCAATGCGTTGGCGCGTTAAGGTCACGCCAGCCAAATCTGCAACCAACCGTGCAGCTGGCACATCCCCAACGAGCGCTCTTGCAATCATGGCAGCGACGACCCCGTTCATCTGGCGGCGGATGCTGCCCTGCCAAAGTTCTTCCCATGCAGACTTGAAATCTGGGTCTGCTTTCAACCAGCGATAAAATGACTTCCGGTCTACAGCAGCGGCTTCACAAATGGCAGAGATCGATCGGTTCAATCCGGCTTCCTGCGCCGCTTCCAGAACGGCGGCTTGTTTGGGTGTGGGTGTCCAATCTGTGGCGTTTTGAGGCATCGCCTCACCTCCTTTGCAGAAAAACGGGAAGCCTCCGCTTGTTCGCACGAGCCCCCTAAAATGGATCTAATCTCGGAAAGGGGGAGCCCAAAAATGGAGAATGTCAGCACTGTGCGATTATCGTGGCAAATCCTGCTTGGCCTCGGATGCTTGGGTGGAGCCGCTGTCGTTCGCGTCGAGAACCCGACACCGAACGGGCGTCAGATTGCAATCGAACTGGCGAAGTGCGGCCTCGACTTACTGAAGTAGCATTATCAGGCAGGGGCGTTCGCGTTCCTGCCTGTCTCTGTGCTGCGGACCCATTGTCTGCAGCGTTTGCACCAGATTTGAGCGGTCGGGACCGCATCCATCAGGTGTCTGCCGCATTGGGGACAGATAAACGGGACCAACCGCGGGGCTTTTTCGGACATCCAGCACCTCCAATGCAGATCACCTCTTAGCACAACTAGGAACTCGTATACTAATCACAAACGCTCTATATAAATACCCTTTCCCTATACCCCTTCTCTATATAGGAATGTGATTAGTTACTAGTAAGATAAGTTCTACTAGTAGGCTAAGAAGCCGCAGGAGAACACACGTTCTATTTCTTGATCACCTTCAAATGCGAGCGTTCTTGGGACGGGGCATCGTCAGCCGACTGCACTGTCGGGAGAACCCACAACAGCTTGTCTGGCCCATGGTCGGTCTTCTGGGTGGCCAGTTTGATGAGCTCGCGGTCAAGGAGCGTTTCTTCGATTTCATCCATCAGGCGCTTCGGGCAGTGGACGGCGCGCGCGATATCGTTCCGTGGGATTAGCTGATGCTCTTGGACCAGGCGTAGGCATTTTGTGAGCTTCGTCTCGAATTGGGTTGCACCTACGCGTTCAGCGAAAGCCTTGGCATCATCGGCCCAGCGCTTCACGATCACGACGGCCATCTCCGCGTCTTGAATGGCGACGCGCAAAGGGACCGCGGTCGTAACTCCCTCGGTCCAGCCGGCCGCGGAGAGCATGGCCACCTTCACCGCCATGGCCGATAGGCGTTGCTGCATCGTTCTAGCGGCCTCATTGACTTCCGTGGATTCCTCGAGCGTCTCGGCAAAGGCATCAAGGACCTCCAGCGCGCCATGCTCGAACTGTACGGTGTGCGAGCGATCTTTGGCGGCATTATAGATGGTGCGGAGCCGCGTGACCAACTGATTCCGACGTGTCTCGGTCCCGTCAGCGACGGCGTAAAACGGTTTACGCGGCGGCTTAGTTGTCGGATTGATCACCGCGAATCGCGGCAAAAGTCCTGATAGGACATCGGCTTCGGTAAGGGTCTCGAAGACCGCCGGCGTCGTGGCCCCGAGAATCGAGAGATTGGGTTGCTCGATCCTGTCGGTATCTTCCTCAGAGCCGCCTCCTTTGACACGCTTGGAGTGACGGCGGACTTCGTAGTTGTTGCCCGCATACAGCGTCAACAAGAGGCCCGTGAGCCCGGCCATGTACTTGGATGTCCGGAGCTTGAGCAACGTTTCCCCGAATTCGTCGGGAGCCCACAAGGTCGAGTCTTTCGGGCGGGCAGCAAGCGTTTCGGCAAAGGCCTCTGGGCTAAAGGCGTCCGGAATTCGACAGCCCGGGATTGCCGCCCCCGCGATATCAGTTGCAAGGCTAATCGCCGTCGACTTCCGCGATCGCGTGCTATCCCCCACGATGAGCAGATATAAGTTCGCCGGTAGCCCATGCGGATAGGGGGCTAAGTGTGCCCGGACGTTCGGTGTCGCCAATGCCAGTAAGGCGAGGCCGGCCGCTTCGTGGTATGCATGGCTTGCGTCGGTCCGCTCGGCCGCGTAATCCATGTAATCGCGGACGAAGTGCCCCGGGGGGAATGGCGTTTCGAAGTGGTAGCTCATGCGCCCATCCCCCCAATCAATTGGCGCGCTGCCGCTAGGGAACACCCAAGTTCCCGGGCTTTCGTTCGCGCCCTTCGGTCTAGCGTGGCTTGGTCTTGAGCCGCGGGCGCATCCGTCGCGGGAGCGGGAGGATGCTGCTCGAGGGCCCATCGGACGATGCGGCGGATTTCCTGGGAGTCTTTCGGCGGCTGGCACCGGGCTTCGTTCCAGGCCTCGAGCATCGCGACGATAAACTCCGGCGCTTCGCCCTTGGCGGCCATATGCGCGGCCAGCTGGACGAGGGTGGGATGCCGTCCCCCATGGCTTACTGACTTCCGCGCGAGGCCGGCCCAATCTTTGGGGGCGGCATTGGCACCAGCGAGGGAGCGGATCCATGCGGGGCACGGGGCTAGTTCGGTATTACCGGACCAGGGATCGCGTCCCGGTACCCAGGTATATGATCGCCCTGAGTGGTGTACGCTGGGCGGCAGGACCATCTGGCGGCCATCCGCTAAGACTTCAAGGCCCTCATGCTCCCCGTCGCCGGCAATTTTGATAGACCGCAGGCCTTCCTCAAAGGCATAGATGAGTCGGCGGCCACCGCCCGTGATGTATTCCCATGTCTCAGGCAAGTCGCCCTGGGCGTGTTTGTTCAGCAAAAACTCCCCGCCCTCCCCGTCGATGTCGAGCGCCACGATGCCCGAGATGCGGCCGGTCAGCGCACCCACGTTAGCGCGGGCCGCTAGGGGAGAATTGAGCCACGTTTCCAACTCGGCGTACGTTGGAATCCCCCGGCTTTGCCATCCGGGTAAGTGATTACCTGTGCTTAGGTCGACGGGGACCTTCCCCGGGCTCGGGCACTGGTGCTTAACCCCACAGAGGGGAACGGTAGCCCACCCGAGAGCGGCGTAGCTAGGAGCGGTATCGAGGGCACTCATAGGAGCGCCTCTTTCAAGAGTTCCCGGACTGCCGGGGGGAACACGTCTTTCAGCCCTGCCTCGCATAAAGCGAAGTAGTTTACCCGGGTTTTGTGGTCGCTAGCGAGCAAATCGGCCACCCGGTCGGCTTGTTGTTGACACAAGTCCGCCCGTGCAGAGAACCACACGTCGACTTGGGCCGCGACACGTTGGCGTCGCTTCGTTTGGAGTATAATGGGATTAACGGACATCGAACGATCACCCTTTCATGGCTTCTAGGTCTAGTAGAAGCCTTGTGGTGGAGTAGAACGACACCTGCCATCGGAGTCGAGGCCGGGGCATAAAAAACCGCGCTTTCGGGGGCGCGGTTTTCTGCTACATTAAGGGGATGTTACAGGAGGGCAGGCAGTTGGCGCATTATCCCTCCTGCAGTTTGAGCAACACTTGGGCCTGCTGCTCCTCGCGCCACGTCGCGTACTCTTCCACCAATTTGTCAGCCAGTGCAGTGCCCGCCACCGCCGCGAATGCGGACACGAAGGCTTTAAAAGGCTTACTCGGCATCCCGCTTTCAACTGCCTGTACTTGTGATACGCCGGTTCCCAGTAATACCGCCATTTCCATGCGGGTTAACCCACGTTCTTCTCGCCAATGACGAAACGGATTAGGCATGACAGATCCTCCTTTGCGCAAAACAAAAAGGCCGCCGGCCAATACCGACGAACCTCAGGGCATAGTTTTACCAACTACAAATATCTTACTAAAATAATGCAAAAAGGTCAATAGTGTTCACTCGGATTCGTTATCGTCTTCGATGGGGATACCCCAATAGTTCGCAATCTCTTTCATGGCCTGTGACCACAGTTGGTAGTAGCGGGTGCGGCCAATCCCTAATCTTTCTGCGTACACTCGCACGGGGATGTTGGGGTGTTGTCTTTGATTGAACTCCCGATCCCAATAGCGGTCCATAATCAGGATTCGAGATCTTTTATTAGTTAAAGTTTCTAGAACCATGCGCGCCTTCTCTCGCTGTTCTTTGGGGTTCGGGGGTAAGATTAATCGATTGTCTAACGGGATATCTCCTTGCGGGCTCATTATAAAGGACGTCTTTTTTGACCATCGAATCGCTAATTGAACCTCATGCTCGTACTCCTGTTTGGTAATGAAAAATCCATAGCGTCCGATCCTAGTTAAACGTTCCTCTACACTGTCCCACCAAGAAGGCCTAAATTGGTTGCGTTTTATCTCGGCTTCAATCCGTTTTCTCTCTTTATCTTCTGGACTTCGAGGCTTCGGCATCGGACGCACCGCATCCCTTTCTGTTAGTCCTAAAGAGTTTGCTATCTCATCTAGTGCCGTGGCATGCCAGTCGTCCACAGTTCGGAGGGAGACGTTGAGAATCTTAGTTAGCCCCTGCCGCAGGCTGCGGGGCCCCTTAGGAAATGCATCGGGGTGAAGCCACGAGATGCGCTCATCTTTGCAGTCCAACACGTTGACGACTTTCTGATATTCGTAAGGCAAGTTTTGAATGGCATGCCAGATGGCATTGCGTTGCTCCGGAGTCAGAGGGCTGACGTAGCCGCGGATGGGCAGGGCGTATTCCTCCAACAAGGCTTGAACCTGTTTGCGCCAGGGGTACTTGTTCTCAGGCATCGTCTCGCTTGTTCTCCTTTCTTACCCGACGCGGCCGAATACTTTTGGGGGCAGAATCGCCTCGTGCTGGCCCGGTTGCTTCACGTGCAATCCTTCATCCTCGAAGTAGTATTCGACGAGCCCCTCATATTTGGCGTTCTCGAGAATGCCTTTGATGGTGGTGAAAATCCACGGCCGGCCGCTACGAGTGGGATATCCTTCTTCATTCAAGCGGGCCGCAATCGCCTTGGTGCCCAGTCCCCGCTTGCTGAGAGCGAAGACGTGCCGGACAATCTCCGCTTCCTCGGGCACGACCTCCAGTCCTCCTTCCTTGTCGCGTCGATAGCCATAGGGTGCCTTGCCGCCGGCAAACCCGCCTTGCTGTGCCTTTGCCTTCCGGCCCATGAGCGTCCGTTCCTTGATTTCTTCCCGCTCCATGGCCGCCATGCTGGCGAAGATCCCGAACATCATCTGGCCGACCGGGCTCTCCGTCTCAATCGGTTCCGTCACCGACCGCAATGTCACGCCGTACTGTTCGCGTAGAGTTTGGGCCGTGGTGACGGCAAAGGCGAGGTGCCGGGCCAGCCGGTCGAACTTCCATACCAACAGGATCCCAAAGGCCTCCGTTTGCGCGAGCTCCAGTACGCGGCTGAACCCAGGGCGCGTGGCCGGGTCCTTGGCGCCGGATACCGCCGCATCTTCGATAATCTCCAGCAGCTGATAGCCCTGAGATTTGGCGAAGGCCTCGATGGCCTCCCGCTGGGCGCCGAGGCTCAGGCCGCTGTCCCGCTGCTCTTCGGTCGATACGCGAACGTACCCGACAGCGACTTTAGCGGTTTCGGTGTGGCGTTCTTCGGCCTGTTTCCGGGCCTGCATGCGGCGCAAAATCCGGGAATTCGTTGTCTTCATGCGGTTTATCGCCCCTTAGGTAATGTGTTCTTTGAAGAATACATTACTACAACCTGATCTTGACATCAATAGGTGGTGGTGGTGGAATAGGTGTATGTTTTTGAGGAGGGGTCTCAATGAACTTTACCTTGCGCGGGAAATCGTTCTCGCTGACGTATGAGCAAGTGGTATCCGTAATGCGCAGTGTGCCGGCGGATGAGATTAATCGCTATTGCGTGGAAGTGGGCGATCGGATTTATCCGCCCAAGCAGGTGCTGGCCCGCAGCACAGGATTACCCCCGATTGCATTTACGACGCAGGATGCTTATCGGATTCTGAATCGTCTGGGGTTCTCGGTAGCTCGAGTCGAGGAGGGGTAGGGGGATGGCGTGGACACGCAAGGACGTCAAAGACCTCTTCTTCAGCAGTGTTATCTGGAACCCACGCGGATTCTACCCTGAGGAATACGACGAGTTGGCGGAACATCTCAGTGTCGGTTGGGTGGTTGTCGAGACGCAGGGCTATGTAGTGCCCCCAGCTCCAGCGGAGGACAGCCCGTGGCACCGTTGGTACCAGCACCTCATGTGGGAAGGGAGCCAAAGTGACGCCCACAAAGAGCTTAAATGGGCCGCGCTAAATTGGATTGTCGCTCAGGGCGATACAATGCCTGATGAGGAATACAGGGCTAATTTCGGCCGACCGGATGTGGTGGGACGTCAGCTGCGGTTGGTTGCGGAGTGTGGCGACACGCCGCCGAGCAAGGTCGTTGCGGCCTTGATGGGAGGGTGGAACGCATTCACGCTCTGGCCGTTCGATAAGCAGACGGTCTTTATCTTCCGGCTGTCTGACGAGGGGCGAAAGGAATTGACTACCCTGTTTCAGCGGCGCCTGTTTGCAAATAACGCGGCGGGAATGGTGGGGCTATGAGCACGGACATGGTACGGCGGTATATTCGGGAAGGCTCGCTGTTCCGTGAAAACGCCGCGGCGGAGGTGGGACTCTGATAGCGGGGCTACTCAGGTTGATCTGGTGGGCGGTTGCATGGCCGTTTTTGTTACCGCTATGGATTTGGCGCCAGTGGCGGAAGACGGTGCGCACCGCCGAAGTTATAACCGGACGCCGTACCGTGCGGCTGGGCTGGACGGGATTCTATACCGTTCGGCGACACCGGCTAGGTAAACGCCGTCGGCCTCGCACAACGCAGGCCCGGCGCGATGCCGTTCCGGAATGGCATCCGACAAATTACCCGGAAGGCGAACCAAGCCGACACCGCGAAAAAGCTAAGAGGAGTTCGAAGAATGGCCGACATTGACATTGACACCGACGTCGCTCACATCCGGGGGCGCTATATTCGGGAAGATTCCTTGTTCCGTGAGAACACCGTGGAGGTGGGATTATGAAGAAGAGCACGCGGTCCCGCCGATGGGCGCAGGCTGCCACCGGCACATGGCACCTCGCCTATGACATGTCGGCGACCTTCTGGACGGCCGAATGCCGGGCGTTTACCACGCTTCAGGGGGACCCGATTGAACTCAAGCGCAGCACTTTGCGCGTACATCCGAAGGACCCCGTGTGCAAGCGCTGTGAGAAAATCGCGGCTTCCTACGCCAAGGGGACTAAGGCGTAATTCAGCTAAATACCTGGTGCCAAGGTGCCGATCTGATCCAACCGTATACGGTAACCGTCCACCGTGCTCGGCGCATAATATTAAGCCCGTCGCTCGGGTGGAGTTGGGGTGCGACAGCTCGGGAAGTATGAGAAAAGGGCCGAGGTAAACCTCCACCGGACCCGCAATCTCTGACCCAGGATTTACAAGTTGTCCAATCGCGTTTGATAGACGCGCCAATCCGGCCGGTGGATTCCAACGGCATTTTTTGCTACGGCCAGACAGTCTTCCAAGACCACGCGAAACTGGCGGTGGCGACCGGTAACTTCGTAATGTTTGGCAACCTTTTCGAGGATGTCGAGGCTTGCGGGGACTCCCGTTGGCTGCTGGTAGGCCCGAATGATGGCGAGATTATGTAACGCTTCGTAGGCGTGGTTTGAACCCACCGAATAATAAAAGTCGTGGGCTCTCTGGGCATTAATGCCAGCTTCGTTCCACTGCTCAAGTTGTGCGTAAGACGCACTGAGGCCATGGTGGATGCTACCGAGGAGTTCTATTTTAGCGCTTGACTCCCATTCGCTTAAAGCTGTTTCATAATAGACCGTTGCTTCCTCACCGTGACCCAACTCGCAATAAGCCGATCCAACTCCAATGGTCGCTATCAACGCAATGTTTGTGCCGGAAAAATCCCGGCGTAATGTCCGACCTATGGCCCACGACTCATGCCACCGTCGCTGGTCGAACAGCCATTGCTGAAGAAGCACGCCCACTGACCCTGCATCGTTCCGATTATGCGCTATGGCATATTGCCATGCTCCTACCAGCCAACTACCAACGAGGGGATTGTCGGGGATGTCTCTTGCGACAACCAATAAGAAGAGCGTGACATCTTTAATGTGACGCGCTAGCTGGGGCTCTTCGGTCGCCTCCCACCAAAAATTGCTGGCGAGCCGAAACGCCATGGCGGCGTCTCCATGACGATAAAGTTCCCGACACGTGCTCATTACCGAAGGTGTGCGTCGAGATGGTTTCGCTTGTGTCGGGAAGACGTGCTCGATGTCACTCCATGCCAGATCGAGGCGGGTCAACAACTGGCTTAACAGATCGACGGGCGGAACAACCTTATCATGCTCTAGCATACTAAGGTAAGACCGGTCGCAAATTCCCCGCGATAGTGTCTCTTGGGTGAAGCCTCTTCTTTTTCGCACGGTCATAATTAGCAACCCTAAGCTCATGTCCTTATTTTAACGATTTTGCCAAAGTCTGTGAATTATTAGGCTTGTGTTTCTGTCCATCTGTGCGACTCTTTCACACCGTGAACAACTCGGGTTCCCTACGCTAGTGAAAGGGAGGTGATATCAATGCGGCTTATCCTAACTATCTTAGTTCTTGCAGCTGCGATTCATGGAGTGCACGGGGTTTTGAGTGCGAACGGAAATTTGCCCATTCCTCCTAGCGGGATCACAAATCCTGGTGTCCCGGCCTAAATTGAAAGGAGTTGAAGTAGTATGACGAAACTGCTTGCATCTGCGTTTCTCGGAGGGATCGCCTTGTTCCCGGCACTGTCAATCGGGGGCCTCGCCCAAGCGGCATCAATTCCTCCGATTCAAACCCAAACCCAAATTACCAGCCAAGTCTCTCCTTCTGCCGACCAAGCTTGGTGGAAGGAATACAATCCACATGGACTTGCCGTTAGCAGTAGCCTTTCCTCAATCATGCCAGCCAACGTGGCCAGCAAAATCGCCAATGGGGCTACCCTTATCGGAGTTACGGTCCAGCATTATTTCTTTTCACAAAAAAACGGGGTCACCCAACCCACTTCGTTAAGCCATTGGGAAAAGCTCCATGGAATGTCCCAATACAATGTTGTAACTTCGTCGTTAATTAATAATTGGACTAATTCGGGAAGCCAGAACATGGCACAACAACCGAACACTGTTGTCGGACCACCTCCCGGTTCGAACGGGAGTTCGGGAACGTACGACGGTAATCAACTGTCTATTATAGTGTGGATCACACAAAACTCTACCACGAGCATCAATTATACTTTTAATGGTCAAGCTCTGTGGAGCAACTACGATACCGTGACTGGCTACACCGACTATCAATCTTTGGTTTGGTGGCCTAACGAGGCTTCGCAAGCCGGACAAGAAACCCGTAGTGCCATTGGTGTAAATGTTAACAATCCTAGTCAAACGATAACATTTCCCACTCAGCAACTAACCGCTAGCCAAAATCAATACACTATTTCGACCCCTCAGACCCAGTACCGGAACACTGTAGAGTACGCTTTGGAACAAGTGGATTGGGGCGTCACGGTGGCCAACCCTGATTTTTCTCCCAATGATCTGAACGCAGGAGACATGAACGGATATTACACTCAGACATGGACTGGTGTTCAGCCATCTTTTAGTATAGGGACTAGTGCTACGCTGAACATCGGAGGAATATCGGAAGACAATAAGTGGCAATGTGGGCCAGTAAACTGGTCACCCGCTGCATCTCAAACGTAAAAACAACAGGCGACGAAGTGAGGCTAGGGGGAGTGCAATGAAACGCTGGGTCCGGCTGATTAGTGGAGCATTGAGCCTCGTAGTACTCGGTTTAGCTGTCTGGGCTGGATGGGCAGCTTATGAACGGTCGGTCGAACGGGCCCAAGCGATTGCGTCGTTGAATCAGCTCCCACCGGTACGGGCATATCCAAACGGCGTGATGTACCGCGGCCAAAGAGACGGAATTGAAAGCCAGGTTATTGAGTCGGTAGAACCGGTTCCACATACTGCGGAATTTGCGCAATCCGCTGGCAACTTTATCTTAACCTATACCGGGGCTCATCCACCTGCAATCACGTATGTAGAAATCGATGGCAGCACGCTACACACGGACTTCGTTATCGTGGGCCATGGTTGGGGATTTACCCCACATAAGGCGGTCCAAATCGCCTACCACCACTATGTGTACTGGGATACTCAGTGGCAAAACATTTCTCCGTTTAATGTAGCACAAACCCGGCAGGAATACCGGACTAGCACCGTATCTGTACATTTGGCTTCTGGACGCGTTGTCAGAATCACGCAACATCCGGTTCCAGTTCGATAAAAACGTGTCTGGTCTTTACCGGACCGCTCCCCGCGCTGGTGCGCGGGGTTTCGTCTGGGCGTGCACCAAATCGGCCAAGGTTTCGATATAAATGGTTTTGTGTAAGCGAACCCCACCGGCCTTGGCTGCTGGTGGGGTTGCGTGTGCTTGCGTCGGATTTCGGCGCGTCCCTAAACAAGTAGTTTAATTGTACCCTATCCCTGCAGTTTTAGGGGAAGAGTTGTTGGTTTAACCGTACACGGTAACCGTCCACCGTATACGTCGGATAATCGTGGTTCTCCGGTGCAAGTCACACCAGTGTTCGAGGAAGGTATCACGGTGCTTCACCTACCCGTTTTGTTAACGCGGCCTGCCAATCGCCCGAGAACGGCCACCCATGGCCCGCGAGGACTAGTCGGGGCGCAGACCCTATACTCCCCAACAAAGCACGGGCTACCTTCGCGGTCTTCTGCTCGACATCACTCACGCCCGGAAACTGCTCCGGACAGACGGCCAACGTTCCATCGAGATTTCCCGTTAAAAGATCCCCGATAAATAGGACGTCTGAACGCTGTAGGCTCATCTCATCCATGTAGGGGCGACCATCGGACATCGTGACGATCGTGCGCCGCGCCACCAATCCCCCAGGAAGCGGTGTCGACTCTTCATACCACTCGGGTCGCTGAACACGTCCGGCGTCGAGCCGGCTTCGATCGGCTTGAACCGGGGCGTAAATGGGACAGGCAAACAGGTCACTCAAATATCGGCTCCCGCGCGTATGGTCATGGGTGGTCAGGATGATTGCGCGCACGGAACCCAAGCTCGCCAACACGTCAGGAAGGCCCGGAAGAACCGGCGGATGCACAAGCGTTAATCGATCCTCCTCCTTGAGTACGTGACCCACCATCATTAACTCTTCTTCTGGATCCGGGGTGGTCCATCGCCCGATGGAATCGGTAATCCAATTAATCACGAAGCATGACCTCCTAAGACCAAAGTGCCTGCGCATTAACGACTGGGCCTACTGCACCTTCCGTCTCGACGGTGCCCCCCCTGGGGATGGAACATGGGTATCGGTCGCTCTCGGTTAGGCCTGTTTCTTTGATTATAGCGGCACGAGGGATTACGTTCGATACAGACCCCGAGTGGACGTGACGGCCACGTTGCAATGTCGTTGCACACGACGTTGTTTCGCGACCGTTATATCCTTCTTCACCGACCGTTGAACTTGGCTAACCCGTGCGCCCTCAACCGAAATGAGTGGGCCGGGTGCTTATGGGTTGGCTGATACAATAACGCGGCATCTTGTTGCAAGATCCCCGGTTTGTCCTTTCTGGTACCCCATAATGGCTGTGTAAACGACAATAAGGACTTGCGATGCTTGAGCTGAGAACTTGAGCGCGCCCGAACACTGAAGACTGGGAACTTATCTGCTCTACCTGGACTTGGCCTGCAGCCGAATGCCGCCAAACCTGAGGACCTAACCTGACTCCGAAGAACCGGGAGATGGTGCATTCCACCATCCTGGGGCCACGCGAAGACCCCCAACCAACCGCCTGGGGTAGCCCAGGGGAATGCCCCATGGGGGCCTGTGAAAACGAGTGCCCGTGAGTACGTGGACGGGTGCGCCCGATCGCTCTCGACCCACCGCTGGCGCACGCCAGTGTCTCGCAAGAGCTTACTGACAGAAAAATACGCCTCATCGGAGGCATGGTTGTGACGGACTGCGGCCGGTTTGCGGTGGGTTGCGGGAGCCTGCGGATGCGCATGGCGCAAGGGATTCGATCATTTTTAGGAGGAGGGTTTGGCCATGGCAAAAGCATTAACGACAAAAGGAAATAACAGGCACGCGGGCAGCCTCGTGTATCAAGTGGTCCAGTTGCTGAACGACTTAACCGCGTTTGGGTTCAGCCGCCACACAGCGAAACAACGAGCGCGGGACGCGGGATTCGGGAAACCGGTCGGGATTCACGGGCGGAAGACGCTCATCAAGTACATCGGCCGAAGCATCCATTTCGTGAAGTGGTGTCGGCGGGAATATGGGATTTGCTCCCTCGAGGCGATAACGCAGCCGATGGTCGACGGCTACTTTGCCAGCATCGCCCACGGTTCGGCGTGGACGTGGGACACCCAGATTGCTGCCTTGAACAAACTACGCGTGGCCATGGAACTCCAGGGGCAGGAGTGGCGTGTCACATTGCCGCCCGGGCGGCCGCGAAAGTTGGGAATGCGGGTGCACCAGGAAAGCTACTCCGCAGACGAAATCCGCCGATTGCTCAATGCGTTGCGGCCTCCCTACCGTCTCATGGCCCAACTGCAGTGGGAACTGGGGATCCGTTGGGTCTCAGTGGAGCGATTGCGGGTGCGCGACATCGGCCCACGCCTTCACATATCGGGGAAGGGCGGTACAGAGCAATGGCTGCCCATTTCTCGGGTGACGCGGAATGCCCTCTTTCGCTGGACGCGGACGCTCCCCATTCGGGCCCCGGTGTTCGATCGCACCTATAGCGCCTATCGGTCCGCGCTGATCAAAGCGGGCGCGGCCGCGGGACTCCCCTATGGCGGCTCCCATGCCCTGCGGCGGTCTTTTGCCCGGCGCCGATTGGGCGAGCTCATGCGCCAGGGGCTGACCGAGCGAGAGGCCCGGCGCATTATCGCCAAGGAAATGGGCCATGGCGATAAACGCGGCCGCATTACGCTGGCGTATCATGCAGGAGTGGATGTTTAGCGTTCAGACGCCTTAGGGGTTTTCGCCGGCATGGGCCACAGCGCTGACGGCGGAATGGCAACAGCGCCTTTGACGGGTGCCAACCGGGGTTTCCCCAACAGATAGCCTTGCATGTAGCGGACCCCGCACGCGCGCAAGGCCCAAAACTCCTCCAGGGTCTCGACGCCCTCGGCGATCACGAGGATGTCGAGATCCCGGCCCAAGTCCACCATGTTTTTGACGGCAACCCGGTGCACGCGGTCTTGGTCCACGCCTTCGGTGATGACGCGATCCAGTTTGAGTAAATCAGGACGTAACTTCAGAAGTGCTCCAAGTCCCATGTATCCAGCACCGTAATCGTCCAAAGCAATGGCGTACATTCCTGTCCACGGTAATTCTTCGGGTTTGTCTTCGCGAAAGCGCCTCCCGTACGATGAGTGTGAGCAGGGTCTAGGCCCGAAGAACTCATCCATGGGAGGCGTCATTATGAAGTCTAGTGCCATTCATACACAGAATCAACGGGTGCAACACATTTCCCCGACCACGGTGGTGGTCGGCATTGACATCGGGAAAGCGCAGCATGTCGCGCAAGCGACCGATTTTCGGGGCATCGTCCTCACGAAACGGTCCTGGGCCTTCGCCAATACCCACCCCGGCTTCGAGAGCTTGCTCGACTACATCCAGCGGGTGCAGCGGGATCACGGCCTGGACCGCGTCGTGGTGGGGATGGAATCGACCGGGCATTACTTTTGGAACCTCGCCCAGTGGCTCCTCGACCACGACATCGAGGTCGTCATCGTCAATCCGGCGACCACCAAACGGAACAAGGAGAATCGGGATAACACGCCGTCCAAGAGCGATCCAAAAGATGCGCTGGTCATCGCGGATGTGGTTAGTCGGGGGTATTATACGCCGTACCAGCCGGGGGCGGCGGTGTTTGAACGGTTGCGCGTTCTGGTCCGCAATCGGGAGCACTGGGTCGTGGAAGCGGGGCGCGTGAAAAATCGGATTACGCGCTGGGTGGACATCCGGTTTCCGGAGTACCACCGGGTGTTTCCGAATCTCTTCGGACCCCGGTCCTTGGCCACGCTGCGCCTCTTTCCCGTGCCCGCGGATTTAACCGGGCTCAGCATCGACCAGGTGATGCAGGCGTGGGGGACGCGCCTGACCCGGCCGGGGGGTGACCGGGGTCGCCGCAAGGCGACCGCCCTCCTCCAGCAGGCCCGTGCCAGTGTCGGGGTGGTGCTGGGACTGGAGGAAGACCGCTGGGAGCTCACGCACTTGTTGGATACCTATGACCGCTTGCAAGCGATTATCGCGGAGGCGGACCAGCGGTTGCAGACGCTGATGGACGGGCTGCCCTATGCGGAGAACCTCCGGTCGATCGGGATCCCTGCGCCCACGACCGCCGCCATCGTCGCGCTGGCGGGCGATTTGCAGCAGTATACCCACGGGAATCAGCTGTTGCGGAAGGCGGGCCTAAACCTTGCGGAACGGCGATCCGGGACGTACGTGGGGAAGGTCCGCCTGTCCAAACGAGGCAGTGCCTTGCTGCGCAAGCACCTCTTCTTTGCCGCATTCTACCTCGTGGGCCAGGATCCGGGCTTTCAGGCGTTGCACACGCATAATGTGCAGGTCAAGAAGATGGTGCCGATGAAGTCGGTCATGAAACTGGTGGGGAAACTCGCCCGGATTCTCGTCGCTGTCTGCCGCCAAAACACGCGGTTTGAGCCCGACAAAGTCCGCCGAGACGTCGCCGCCTAACCGTCTCACCCCGATTGACATCCAGCATCCGGGCGGATGCTGTGGTATTCGCAGGATTTCACAAAGCACGCACGGCGTACCGAATGTGTCGGCACATAAGGGCTGAGACCCGTTGGCGTAACAGGATCGGACTCCACACCTTGGACAGACTGGACGTAGGAATGTAAGGGCAGGGACCCGTGGAGATATGGGATGGTAAATCTCCAAGGCGCGGTGGAGACAGTGCAGCATAGCGGACTCTCAAGTGCCGTCATCGACCGCACTTCTGTTCCCGCCTGCCGTTCCTCACCGAGCCGGTACCGATCGACGGCCTATGTCCCGAATCTCTGGACTGCCAGGTGGTGAAATCCTGCGAATAGCAGAGCATGCGAGAGAAAATCGCTTAATGGGGAGGGATC
>JAJZAN010000065.1 GCA_021799435.1 Bacillota bacterium
CAGACATTATCATCAGCACAGTGTTTGTGCTGCCTCTGCTCCCTGCTCTAACTGGGACGTCCAAAACCGTCGTTTGTGCAGCTTCCATCGCCACAGGGGCGCTCATGGCAGCAACCGTCTTGTTCACATACCGGAAATCCGAGGGAGCCCGAATAGGACTCCTCACCTTACCATTTTGGCATCGGATAAAGCTGGTCATGGCACCGGTTCTGGCGACCGTTCGGTCCCTATCGTGGCAAAAACTCATACGCGTCGCCTTATGGACGATGGCCTGGAAGTTGCTGAATGCGGTGATGTATTGGCAGTTCGCGCGATCCCTTCACATGGACATCCGATTTCCTCAAGTCTTCAATGCGCTCATCCTGTATTCCCTCCTGATGATTCTCCCGGTGCCGTCTATCGCAGGGTTCGGTACCTCGGAGGCTGGTTGGATGTTAGCTCTGAGATCTCAGGGAACAAGCCTCTCTCAGGCTTTCGTGGCCGGCTTAACTTTTCACGCCGGGAATCTTCTGCTGTTAACGCTTCTGGGCGGCCTGCCCATGCTAAGGCTTTTCTTCCGAGCAGAGCCAAATCTGGCCAATCAATTAAGGGCCGCTTACTTCGGAAAAAAACGTCAGAGAAAGGGAGATGTTTCGTGAGAGGGGACAAAGTGACGATGAAATCCCACAATGCTGCGTCATCGCTACGACCACGCGGGAGAAATCCGGCCGTCATAGTGGGCTCTCTTCTAATCTTAGCCATAGCCGTAGGTGACTGGCCTGTGATTACCAACCTTCACCCGATCCATCCTATCTGGCTATTGTATCTTGGCGTCGCAATAGTGGGCGGCAGTCTGTTGCACAGCACGGTGAAGAGGTTCAACACAATGTGGACGCGACTCAGCATCCTAACCGACTGGTTGGCCCTGGAACGGTTTGACCAAACGTATGAGCGGCCAGACTTGAGTGGGGTGACGGTAGTGATTCCAGCCTTCAACGAGGCCGCCACGTTGCGGCAAACGCTGAACGCCATTCCGAGCGACGTGAGCGGATTGCCAATCCGCTCGCTGGTTGTGAGCGATGGCAGCAATGACGACACGCCCCTGGTAGCCTCCCAATCAGGCGCTTACGTGTGTCATATCCCCCTCAGGCGGGGGCAAGGGGCCGCATTGCGTTTAGGCTATCATCTGGCGCGGCGCTACGGGTCTCAGTTTGTCGTGACGATGGACGCGGATGGACAATACGTACCGAGCGAAATTGGGCGGCTCTTGCGGCCGATCATGGACGGGGAGGCCGATTTTGTACAAGGATCGCGCAGACTGGGCGCATACGAATTGGAGAGCCGCCTCCGCATCGCCGGCGTATTTCTGTTTGGATGGATGATCAGCCTATTGACCGGCCACCCGATAACCGATTCGTCCAACGGGTTTCGCGCCATTCGTACCGATATTCTCGGCCATTTGACGCTTAAGGAAGACCAGTATCATGCATCGGAATTGCTCATGGGATCCATCTTGAAGGGATATCGGGTCATTGAACGGCCTGTGACCATGTTGCGAAGACAGGCGGGACAGACCAAAAAAGCGTGGTCTTTGTTATATGGCATACATTATGCCCGGGTCATTCTGGGGACCTGGTTGAGGGGCGGTTAGCGACATGTCGATGCCTGGTCGGCATTGGCCTGCAGCCGCACTCATCGCCGTGGGTCTCCTCATTTTCGTAGGGCCTTTGGCAGTGGGGCGCATCGGGTTGTGGGGCGATAATCTCATCCAAAACTTTCCGCTTCGGGTTCTTGTGGGACACATTATCGATACCGGGCATTTCCCGCTTTGGAATTCCTTTGACTGGTCCGGCACACCATTGTTGGCAGGATTCAATGCTGGAGCCCTGTATCCCTTGACGCTGCTGTTTGCAGCAATGCCCCCCTCGCTGGCGTGGTGCCTGGGCGAAGTGTTTACCTTTGCCGTGGGCGCGCTCGGCCTATACTGCTTTCTCATCGGGGAAGGCTTGAAGCCCTGGTCGGCCGCTGCGGGGAGTATGGTGTGGACGGCCGGCGGAGCGTTTAGCGGTCAATGGGTCCATATTGCAACCGTCCAATCGGCTTCTTGGGTGCCGTGGGCGCTCGTAAGCATCCAGCGCATGGCACGGGCTTCCGGGGTTGCGGAGTTGGCTCTGGCTAGCGCAATCGGAGCCTTGGCGGCAGGAATGATCCTCTTGTCGGGGAGTCCTGAAATGGCGGTGTATGGATTCATTCCGGCGCTGTGTTATTTCTGTTTCGCACTGCCGCATGCAGCGAATCGCGCCTACATGATTCTGATGGCGGTGTTCGCTGTTGCCGTGGGAGCCATGATCGGCGCGGTGCAATGGTTGCCCGGCCTGGATTTTATCGTCCAATCACAACGGTCCCAGTCGACCTTCGCGTTTTTTAATTCCTTTGCTATGCCGCCGCGGCTGACCGCCATGTTGTTTGTTCCATATTTATTGGGCGGATACGGGTATGGTGCAACCGCGATCCCATATTTCGGTCCGTTAAACCTTCCCGAGGTCAGCGGCTACATGGGGCTATTGCCGCTTATGGCGTTCTTCGCCACGTTGTCTGCTTGGTGGCGCAAGAACTCCATTTCGAGCGCAAGGGTGTGGCATGTTGTCGCCATGGTCGGTCTCGTACTAGCGTGGGGCGGTGATACCCCGATGGGCGTGGCTATGTATCACGTGCCCGGGTACGGTTTGCTGAGGGATCAGAGTCGCAACTTGCTCGAAGTCGATCTGGCGCTCGCTGTCCTCGCGGCTCTTTGGCTGGATCGATCGTCGTTGGCTATGGTCAATTCCCGATGGGCTGGTATTCCGTTGGCTGTTGCCGGCGCTGTGGCGGCTGCTTACGCCATGAGTGCCAGGGGAGTCGTGAGATGGGTTTCGGGGCTGTCCATTTCATCAGTGCAAGCTCGCGCCGCAGCCCCAGCGGTCTGGGCAACCGTTGCACTCGTGGTGGCATTTGCCTTGCTGCTGGGTTTCGCTGCTCGACGTCGGTGGTGCATACCCGCTTTCATGGCGCTGATGGTCGTGAACTTAGGCCTGTATGCCAGCGGGCAATATTGGACACATCCCACTCCCACGACTGTCCTACGGGGAGCCCACGAACCATGGCTGACCCATTCGTTTCGAGGAAAAAGTCGGATCGCCATATATGACCCGTCGCTGTCGGAGAAAACAATTTTAGACGCTGTCGGCCAGCCGGACCTTAACGTGCTGTCTGGCGTGTACAGCGTTCAGGGATACGGTTCGATTGTTTCTAAGCGATACTTTGGGGCGACCGGCGCCCATGCCCAGTTGGCATACAAACCGCGGGCACTGCATGGCCAAATTCCTAATAGCCTGAATTTGGGCTGGTTGATGGCGCGGCCAGATGACTTCTCCCGCCAGATCAAGCCCGGTCAGCGCGCCCCAAGGCACCTCACTCTAACCCTCCGTTCGCATCAATCGACGTGGATGTATTTGGGGCGGTTGTTAACGATTCAACAACTGCGGGTTGTGATATCGGCGCCCATTAGCGCCGGGGTGCGTCTGACTACGATGAAGGCCCAAGGTCGGCGCATGTCGTCAAAAATCATCACCGTCCACCCCCAACAAGAGCATGTAGTCGTGTCCTTGCCGGACCACCACAGAAACGCTATCGGGATTCAGGTGACGAACTTGAGCGATGCAGCAATTGACATACGCCAGGCGACCGTCCTAACGCGCCAGGGCCAACGATACAGTCTGGATGGGCAACTCATGCCTTATGTTCGATATCCGCATTGGCGCTACATAAAAAATATGGGGCGCATGGTGATCTTCCGCAACATGCAAACCCATGGATGGGCATGGCTTCAGAATGGTGCCGGGCCTTTACAGAGCGTACGGGTTTCCCATCAGATTCAAGGCGGTCTCGTCGCGGAGGTCCATACCACGACTCCAGTTCAGTTGGTGGTGAGCCAATCCTATGCCCGTGGGTGGTGTGCTTACATTTATCGTCCCTCCAAACCCGTCCTTGTCGTGCCTGCAACCCGCCATGGAGTGATACAAAGCTACCGACTGCCAGCAGGCTTCTCCCGCGTGTACCTTCGCTATCGACCGCCGTTGTTTATGTGGGGGATGGTCACCACGCTGGCGGGACTCGTGCTCCTCATTAGCATCCCGGTCATGGCGCGCCGTCAGATCAAATATACATTCACCGACAGGCTTAATCCGGCACCGTAGTACAGTAATGAGGAGGCGGTAGTATTGCACATTGTCGTCACGGGCGGAGCCGGATTTATTGGCCGAGCTCTTGTCCGGCGACTAGCAGGCCATGGCCACCGCGTGATGGTTGTCGATCAGGTGCCCGGAGACTGTTTGGATGCTCTGTACTGGATCGGGGATCTCCGCGACCCTGGGGCAATCGAGAATGCCATTCAGCCAGGAACCGATGTGGTCATCCATTTGGCTGCTGCAACGTCTGTGTTGGGCTCGTTGAATTGCCCTTGGGAGGTCTACCGGCAGAATGTCGAGACGACAGCTGCGCTGTTGGAACGTGTCCGGATAATCGGCGTGCGGCAATTCATCTTTGCTTCGACTAACGCGGTTGTGGGTGACGTCAGCACGCGCATCATCGGCGAAGGGACCCGCTTGCGACCGTTAACTCCCTATGGGGCCACCAAGGCCTCCGCGGAAATGCTGGTCGCTGGTTATGCTTACGCCTATGGCATCGCGGGAACGGTGTTGCGCCTAACCAACGTATACGGCCCAGGCATGCAGGGCAAGGACACGCTCATCGCTCGGCTCATGCGATCGGCGTTGACTCAGAGGTCCATCAGCATTTATGGGAATGGCCAACAAGAGCGCGACTATGTGTATATCGATGATGTGGTCAGCGCGTTCGCGCTGGCGCTGGACCGCCCATGGAACGGTCCCGTGGTTGTCGGCTCGGGCACTTCGGTATCAGTTAATCGTGTTTATGAGCTAACGACGGAGGTCTGCCGGGTTCCCATCCCGGTGCAGCGCATGGCATCGCGCCCTGGAGAAATGCCGGCCGTTCGTGTCGATATTAGTCGTGCTCGCGCGATCGGGTATACTCCAACGGTTGGCTTAAGGGATGGGCTCAAGGCCGTTTGGGATGATTTTCTCCACACGGATGGGTTTGTTCCGGAACACGGGAACGTGCAGGGGGCTTCCGGTAAGCGTCCATAATCGGGCTGCAGGTGAGTCGGCGGTATCGCCTAACCACGGTCATCCCAGCCATGGACTATAAAATTCCATCCGCCATCGGCCCGGCATTTTTACTCCTCGATTCAGGACTTGTTGCGATGATCTGCTTCGGAGTGGAACCGGGAACGCTGGGAGTCAACCATCGATTAACCCCAGTTTCCGCACTTGAATGAGTGCTTCGGTGCGGGACGCCACGCCCAGCTTGCTGTATGCGTGGGACAGATAGGTCCGCACCGTGGATTCTGAAATGTGAAGAGCGTGAGCGATGGACTTGTTGGAAAGTCCTTGGCTTAACGCGCGCAACACGTCTAGCTCGCGATCGGTCAGCCCGTGATTGTCGACGACCCAATCGAGGGAGGCTTCTCCCATCACCTGCGCCGTCTCAAGATCGTTCAGCTGCACCTGAAGCCACTGCTTTCGGGACAGGCGCAGGGAGTCGGTCGATTCCTCCATGCTGTAAGATTGCCGATCAAACCCCGCGATAATGGCTGCACACTGATCGCGCAAGTGTTTTGGCTGCTCATTCAGGTCATTGACGATGTGATCAGTGCCGATGCGGATATTACTCATGTGGAGATTCGCGCCGATGACAAATGCCCACGCGATCCAGGCGATGGACTTTTCATTGACATAGTTGTTTAAGTCCATCTCGATTAAAAGGCGCAGGGCCTTTTCGAGGGTGCGGACCGTTTGCTCTCTCTGATCAAGCAACTGATAGGCTCTCGCCAATGGCAGACAAAAGTCACAGAGCCAGATGACGTGATGTATGTTGTTCAACAAAGCGACGGCTTTTTCTAGACCTGCTATCGCTCTCTTGGGAAAACCAGCCACCAATTCGGCCGTACCCAATGTTCCGAGGGCTAAGGCATAATAAGGAGTTCCTTCATAGTCTTGGGCAACTTTTGCACAGAGCGCCGCATGGCGGAGCGCCAGAGACGTTTCACCGGTCCACAAATAATGTTGGGACAGCATGGAATGTGCAGCCGTGGTAGAGAACCAGTGGTCTGAAACATCAAGCAGTTCATGGAGAGCCTCGACTTTGTTTTGGGACTCGGTGTGCGGCAGCGTCTGGGCCAAATGTGTGAGGCTCGACTCGAGCGCAAGACCATCTTCGGACTGCTGTGCGACACGTACCGCCTGTTGGAGCAGGAGAACGGCTTCTTCGACTTTGTTCAGTGCCCTGGCCAGAAAGCCCATTCCCACGAGCGCAAAGGCCCTGTCCCGGCTCATGTCGTTGTCGTTCGTGGTGTCGAGCGCCCGTCGGAGGCCTTCATAGAGATTTATGTTGAGCATGCCGTTGTCGTGTGCGTAAAAGGCTAGGACAGCGCTGATAATCAGGGCACTGGATGAGTCGTTGCATACCAGGGAGTATTCGAACGCTGCGATCACATTATCCACGTCGGTCAGTCCCATGATCGGATTATTGGGCATCTTGCTGACCAACTGACGCACATGGCTGGCGTAGTAATCTTTGTGGCGCTCCCGGAACTTATCCATTTGGTGGGTTTCGGCGAGTTTTTCACGTCCATAGTCCCGAAGGGTTTCGAGCATGTGATACCGCGTGACTCCGTGCTCTAGAGACGCGGTCACGATAGACTTGTCGACGAGGCTGACGAGGCTGTTCCAAACGGCCTCCGGGGGAAGCTGGTCGTCGGCGGCCACCGGGGGCACCGCGTCCCAGGGAAAGCTTGACGCAAAAACGGCGAGGCGCTGCCACAACAGCTGCTCGGGCTCCGTTAATAAGTCGTAGCTCCAGTCGAACACGGCCGTTAACGTCTGTTGTCTCGTGGGTGTCTCGCGCAGGTTTGCCTTGAGGAGACTGAATCGGTTATTCATTCGTTCCAGCATGTCTTGCGGCGACAACACGCGCACGTGCGCCGCGGCCAGCTCGATCGCCAAGGGGATGCCATCCAGGCGGCGGCAGAGCCCGCCAATCGGGATCGCTTGCTCGGCGGTCCATTGAAAATCGGGGTCCTGCAGCTCCGCTCGGTCGACGAACAACTGGACGGATTCCGTTGCCCACAGAGCGTCGAGGTCCTTCATGGTGGCCGCGGGCACCGTGAGGGGCAGCAACGGGAACAGTTGTTCTCCTGGGATCGCTAGGCTCTCGCGACTGGTGGCCAGGATACAGACCCACGCGGTATTCGTCACAAGGTCTTGAGTGAGCGATGCAACGGCATCGATTAGGTGCTCGCAATTGTCGAGGACGACCAGCAACGGCTGGTGGACGGTCTCCCGCACGCGGTGCGCGATTGTGCCGTCCGCGGGCAGTGGGATGTCGAGAGCGGCTGCGACCATGGCCGGCACGGCCTGGGGATTGGATGTCCGGGCGAGCTCTACCCACGCCACGCCGGCTGGAAAGTGCGGGGCAGCGAGCGCGCCAACTTCCAACGCCAATCGGGTCTTTCCTATCCCGCCGGTGCCCGTCACGGTCACCAATCGCGTGTGGGATTCTAATCGAGATAAAACATCCTGGACCTCGGTATTTCGACCAATGTAGCGTGTGGACTGTCTAGGGATGGCAAGAAGGGTTTGAACACTGCCCATCAGCCGCAACCTCCTCAAGTGAAAACAGTGACATTGCCCGTTTGATATGCATGCATGTTCATTCGCCTCGTCAGGAACATCAGCATGTGCGTGGCGACAGTCTATCCATATGAGTACGGTGGGGTGTGTTCTGTGGGCTGTGGAAACTGTGATCCCCCGCATACGAAACCCGTTGGTCCCGTTACGTCGTTTTGTCGGACATGGAAGCCGATTGATCCGCACCGAAGGAGCTCATGGCACCATTCCACCCGGGTTTGTGGTCGGTGCCGCATCGCTTTCTAAAATATCACATTCATCAGTTTTAATGCATGTGCATCATCGCTTTGTTGATGTTTTCGGTCCGGATTCTTCGGCACTGACTTTCAACATTTGTCGGTGTGCAACTCCATGATTCAGCCCTAGACTTTAATCCGAATACGTGTGCTGCTGCGGTGTTTTGCCAAAAAGGAGCAACAATAAATGTCGAATCAAGCCTCAGCCATTGACCAAGAACCGCGTCCGGAAAAACGTTTGAAGGGTCTGTTTACCCCGCGAATCACGTTCGTGCTTGCCGTGGCCATCCTATCCAGCGCCTCGCTCTATATGGTTCAACCGTTCTTAGTCGTGTATTTTCACGAAGCCGTGGGTTTTTCGACAGATGCCGCGGGACTCTTGGCCGCACTGCCTTTTCTCGCAGCGTTTTTGTTTGGGATTCCGGGGGGGTACGTGGCCGATAGATTGGGCCCAGTGCGGGTATTCTCGATGGCAATGGTTGTTTATGCGATTAGTATCGGATTGGTTGCGTTTACCCATACGTTTCTCTGGGCCGTAATCTTAATGCTGGCAAGCGGATTGGCGATTCCGGTTACGACTAGCAGCCTCAGTGCCATTTTGAATTACAGCGCGAAGCCCGAACATCGAGGCACGCTACAAAACTATTTGTATTGGTCCGGAAACCTGGGGGTGGTTTTGGGATTGTTGGTGTCGTCCCAATTCCTTGCCGCCGGTCATTCGAACCGCCCTTTGATCTGGATGGCGGCGATTCGCCTCGGCCTAGGTGTTCTGGCTTTTGGCGTGCTTGCCGGGGCATTCGCCGGCAAGTCCCAAGCGGAAGAAAGTCCGCCCGAGAAGCCACGCCCTTCCATGGCTGCGGCGTTCAAGCTCGCATTTACTGATAAGGCCTTGCTCTTTGTGGCTTCGACATTTCTCCTCATGGCGGTAGCTGAAGCGCAGTGGAGCGCCACGGTACCGTTGTATTTTGCTGGCCACTTTCTGCGAGGCACAACGTTATATGGCCCACTTCTTGCCGTCCAGGCGGTCATTGTGGTGTTGTGCCAGCCCCTGGCCGTGAAGTTGTTTGCCAAGCGCAAACCGGCTCCGATTTTTGCGATGGGTATCATTTTGTTAGGTGTGGGCTTGGCGTTCGGGGGATTCTTAGGAACTTTATGGGCATGGATTATTGGAACGGTTCTCTATGCTGTTGGAGAGGTCATTGCGTCAACGAAATTCAACAATCTTCTAGGGGAGTTGCCGACGCCGGGAAATTCCGCGTTGTATTTTGCGACGATTTCTTCCGGTCAATATTTGGCCTTTCTCCTGGGAATAGCACTGGGCGTTGTGGTGTATCGAACTTTTTCGCCTCCCGCGCTGTTTGGCAGCATGATTGGGATCGCCTTGATCGCCGCATATCTCTTTTACCGAGCCACCATTTCGCAGAAATCGCGAACGGCCCAGGAATAAAGAGTCTCTAGCATTGCAATCTGCCACATCATACCGAGATAACACGCACCATGATCAGTGGATCACACACATTCAGGCTCGATGTCCCTCAGACGCTCAGAGTTCACAACAGTTTCTTGACGGGATGGGTCAAGGCTAATACAAGGAGTTTTTGCTATGCGGAAAAGTGATGAACGTTTCGACTTTAATGGTCAATTGAGTGGTGACTTAACGCTCTTGCAATTGCCGAGCGATTATCCGCGCCGGCCAAACCAGCCCTATGAAGGTGCCAAGAACCGATCCGTGCTGGCACAAGATGTGGCTGAAGGCGTGCACCAATTGGCGGCAGAGTCCGACGTGACGGTCTTTGACATCTTTCTATCCGCTTACGAGGTCTTACTGTACCGTTACGCACAGCAAGACACGTTTGCTGTCGGCATCACGACTATGCCGCACGTTGAGAATCGCCAGCCGTGGGCCGGTGATTCGGCGGAGGTTCACAGAGCTGTTCTAACCGACACCGACACGTTCCGAGAAGTCGTACAGCGCGTCCATCATTGGTCGCGCTCGGTGCACCGCCGGACGCAACGGGCGACCGGCCCGGAAGACGCGGCAGGACCCGTATCGACGAACACGAGTCCTTCCGTTGTATTCGGAATGGCGGGAACCTTCGACACAGCCAGAGGGACGTCGGGCCCGGTTCCATTGCACGTTGCCGAGCCTGGGCCGGACAGGTCGGTCAACCCCGATCTATCGATGTGCATCGCACCATCGGGGAACACGTTTGCTGTGTGCTGGGAATATAATTCCAAGTTGTTCGAGCCGGATCGTATGCTGCGAATGGTCGATCATTGGAGCATCCTGCTCAAAGCGGCCACCACAAGCCCGGATACCGCCATCGGAGCACTGCCGCTGCTGCTTTCGTCCGAGCGCACGCGCATCCTGAGCGAGTGGAGTGGGACCCGGCGTCCGTACCCGTGCGACAAGGCTATCCACACGCTATTCGATGAACAAGTCGAGCGAAGTCCGGATGCCATAGCGGTGGAATACGAAAATGCACAGCTGACCTATCGGGAATTACAGATGCGTGCGAACCAACTGGCTTGGCACCTGATCAAGAAGGGGGTAGGGCGGGACTCGCTGGTGGGACTGGCCGTGGCCCGATCCATTGACCTGATCGTCAGTATCCTCGCGATTCTGAAGTCGGGCGGGGCCTATGTTCCGATCGATCCCGGGTACCCTGACGAGCGTCTTGCCTATATGTTTGGCGATACCGGGCTCAACATCCTGGTGGCCGACGGCGTTGGCGCTGAGAAACTGTCCGGTTACGTCGCAGAGGTGGTGAATTGGGAGAACGATCGCGCCGACATCGCCGGCGAGCCCGTCGACTCGCCCGCCGCCGCTATTGACCCACTACAGTTGGCATACATCAACTACACGTCTGGGTCTACCGGCACGCCCAAGGGGGTTCTGGTGCCGCATCGCGGGGTGGTTCGTTTGGTGTTGGGCAATACCTTTGCCCGCATCGACGAGGGCGAGACCTTTCTGCAATACGCCAACCTGTCCTTTGACGCGGCCACGCTGGAAATCTGGGGCCCCCTATTGTCCGGCGGGCGCGTCGTTCTGCTCTCGGCTGGGCCGGTGTCTATTGAGGGATTAGTGTCAACCATTAGCAGCCAGCGTGTTACGACCATTTTCATTACATCCGAGTTCTTTAACGTTTTGGTCGAGCAGGCCAGCGATCAATTGATGGGATTGCGTCAGCTGATGGTGGGAGGGGATGTGGTCTCACCCTACCATGTCCGCGCTCTTCATGCGGCTCAACCTGACATCAGCATCATTCATGTCTACGGACCCACGGAAAACACCACTTACAGCACCTATTTTCCCGTGCCGCGTGACTGGGATCTATCCCCCCTGCCCATTGGGAGGCCGATTGCCAACTCTAGCGCCTACATCCTGGACCGCAACGGTGAACTGGTTCCTGCCGGGGTTTCGGGCGAACTGTATCTGGGCGGCGACGGTGTCGCGCGCGGATATTTGAACCGCCCCGAGTTGACAGCGGAACGATTTATTCCCAACCCCTTTGAACCCGGCGATCGCCTGTACAAAACGGGCGATGTGGCGCGCTGGCGTCCGGACGGATTAATCGAGTTTATGGGCCGCGTCGATAGCCAGGTGAAGATTCGCGGGTTTCGCATCGAATTGGGTGAAGTCGAATCCCAAGTGCAACAGTTGGCTGGGGTTCGGGAAGCGTGCGTGATTGTTCGTGAGGATGTTCCGGGTGACAAGCGGCTGGTCGGTTATGCTGTCGGCAGCGCCGGAATGGATGCGCGAGATCTGCGCCGTCAGTTGAGTGAGCGCCTGCCGGCGTATATGGTGCCGTCAGCCGTGGTTATCATGCCATCCCTGCCGTTGACGCAAAACGGCAAGATCGATCGCTCGGCGCTTCCTCCGCCGGACTATAGTGCCGGGGGCGACAGTGACCAGCCCCGGAATCCGTTGGAGGAGGCGGTTCATCGCATTGCCCGCGAGGTACTCCATCAGCCTCAGTTGGGAATTCGAGACAACTTTTTTGAGCTCGGCGCGCATTCCTTGCATGCGACGCAGATTGTGGTGCGCATCAATCGCGAACAGGGAACCGCGTTGACGGTGGCATCAGTCTTTAGCGCCTCCACGGTTGAGACGCTTGCCGCCCTCGTCGTCGCGAACGGACCTGGGGAGGGGGCGGACCATTCTCATCCCATCGCCGTCCTGCCTGAGGGCGTTCCTGCACCAGCTTCCAGCGGACAGAGAAGTCTGTGGCTGCTCGATCAGATGAATCCGGGCATCGCCGCGTATAACGAGCCGTTCCTGTGGCGGGTGACCGGCTCTTTTAACGTGGACGCCCTTGACTATGCGCTCTCGGAGTTGGTCCGCCGGCACGAGCCGCTGCGTACCGTTTTGCGCGAAGGCGACGGGGTTTTACACCAAGTGGTGCTGCCGTGGCAGCCTGTGCACTGTGATTTTTGCGATGTGCGGGATGCGCCTCTGCAAGGCCGGGGAGACAGCGTCCGAACACTGCTTGAGCAATCGAGCCATGAGCCGTTCGAGATGGCCCGCGATTTGCCGATCCGCGGACTGGTGGTGCGCGAAACAGAGGAATTGTCATGGCTGCTGCTGACATTTCACCATGTGGCCATTGACGGCTGGTCTATCGGCATCTTGCATCGCGAACTAGGGGCGTTGTATCAACACTTTATGGAGGACCGTCTGTCTTCTCTTCCCGAGTTGCCGATCCAGTACGGAGATTTTGCTGCCTGGTACCAGTCGGTCTTGCAAGACGAGGTCCATCAAGAGCACATGGCCTACTGGCGGGAGGTTTTGGGTGGCACCTTGCCGACTTTGGACCTGCCCACTGACTTTCCCCGTCCCGCGAGACAGACCTTTCGCGGGAACACGTGGCGGTTTATGGTGGATGCCGATACGCATGCCGGCCTCAATGCCCTGTCTCGACGACTCGGGGCCACCTTGTTTATGACCCTATTGGCGGCGTACCAAGTTTTGCTGATGCGCTTGACCGGACAGGAAGACGTCCTAGTGGGTTCTCCGGCAGCGGGGCGGGTACGTCCGGAAACGGAAGGGCTGATTGGCTATTTTGTGAACACGCTGGTGTACCGGACCGATTTGTCCGGGAATCCGTCGTTCGATGACCTGGTAGTACAGGTGCGAAGCACGGTACTGTCAGCCTTTCAGCATCAAGAGGCGCCATTTGAAATCGTCGCCCGTGCCTTGGATTATAACCGCGACCCAGCCTATGCGCCGGTTTTCCAAACCCTGTTCGCGTTGCAAAATGCCCCTAGTGAACCGCTGACTCTGCCGGGCGCAGAGGTTCAGTGCGAGCCTGTTGCGCTGAATGTGGCCAAATTCGACTTGACGTTGGAAGCGACGGAAACCCACCAAGGCTTGGAGGTATCCTTCGAGTACAACACAGACCTGTTTCGTGAGGAGACTATAGCGCGGTGGGCGCAACACTTCCGCATGTTGTTGGCTGCCGCCGTCGCTGCCCCGCATACGCCCATCAACACCCTGCCTCTGCTGACGGCCGCGGAGCGGGCGGAGATGCTAGAGGCGTGGAACGCCACGGCGACGCCATCCCCGCAGGACCAGGGCATTCACCACTTGTTTGAGGCGCAGGCCGTGCGCACCCCCGACGCCGTGGCCGTGGAATTCGGGGCGCAGCAGCTCACCTACGCGGACCTGAATGCCCGCGCAAACCAGTTGGCGCATTATCTGCGCCAGCTGGGGGTTGGCCCAGAGGCGTTGGTGGGGGTGTGTGTGGATCGGTCGCTGGAGATGGTGATTGCCATCCTCGGGGTGTTGAAGGCGGGCGGGGCGTATGTGCCGATGGACCCTGCCTATCCGCGGGAGCGGCTCGCCTACATGCTGGCCGATTCCGGCGCCCGGGTGGTCTTGACGCAGGCCCACCTGGTGGCCACGGTGCCGGCCTCGCAGGCCCAAGTGCTGGCGCTCGACGCTGACTGGCCCCGCGTGGATCGGGCATCGCGCGCCAATCTGCCCCCCGCCGGGGGACCGGAGAGCCTGGCGTACGTGATCTATACGTCTGGATCCACGGGCACGCCGAAAGGCGTGCTGGTGGAACACCGCGGGGTGGTGAACCTGGCACATGCCCAGCGACAATACGTGCCTTTGGGTGCACGTGCCAAGGTCGTCCAACTGGCGTCTTTCAGTTTCGACGCTTCGGTCTGGGAAATGGTCATGGTCTGGGGCGCCGGCGGCACCTTGTGCTTGGGTACGCGGGAGGAACTGATGCCTGGCTCAGAGCTAACGAATTTTATCCGGCGTCATCAGGTCACTATGGCGACATTTACGCCTGCCGCCCTTGCGCTGATGGATCCCCATGCGCCTGGGATGGAATCGCTGACGACGCTGTTTGTGGCCGGTGATGTCTGTTCCGCGGAACTGGCGGCCAAATGGGGGCAGAGTCGGACGCTATTCAATGCCTATGGCCCGACGGAAACCACGGTCTGCGCCACGATAGGGCACTGGGAAGGAGGGGGCGCCCTGCCTATTGGGCGGCCGATTGCCAGTGTGCGCGTCTATGTGCTGGACCGGTACTCCCAGCCGGTACCGGTGGGGGTGGCCGGGGAACTCTATGTGGGCGGCGCGGGGGTCGCGCGGGGATATCTCAACCGGCCGGACCTGACGGTGGCGCGGTTTGTGCTGGACCCGTTCGTGGCCGACGCGGCGGCACGCATGTATAAAACGGGCGATCTGGTAAAGTGGCGCCCGGACGGGACACTTGAATACTTGGGACGTCTCGACAACCAGGTGAAGATCCGCGGGTTCCGGATTGAACTGGGGGAAGTGGAAGCGGCGGTGCAGCACGTCCCCGGGGTGCGCGACGCGGCGGTGATTGTGCGAGAGGATGCGCGGGGACAGAAGCAGTTGGCGGCGTATCTCGTGGGCGACGGTCCGGTGGCGGTGGCCGCGGTGCGGCAGGCGCTGCGGGAGCGCCTGCCCGGGTATATGGTACCCGCGGCATGGGCAGTCGTAGAGGGGTTGCCGCTGACGCCCAATGGCAAAGTGGACCGGAAGGCGCTTGAGGCCATGGCGCCGTCGAACGCGGAGGATGTCAACATCGGCTATGAAGCGCCTCAAACCCCGGAGGAGCAGATCGTCGCGACCGTGTTCCAAGAGGTGTTGACCATTTCGCATGTGGGTCGGAGCGACGACTTTTTTGAATTAGGTGGGCACTCACTTCTCGTTGCCCGCGCTATCGCTCGCCTAAGGCAACAGTTGGCGGTGGAGATCGGGTTGAGTGAGGTTTTCGCGCATCCGGTGGTGGCTGATTTAGCACGGGTGCTGGAGTCCCTATCGCGAAATACTTCGCCCGTCGCAGCTGAAATAGGCGACGCAGACTGGAAAACCGAACATCCACTGGGTGAACTTTTGGCCGACTTGTCCGGCGAGGAGCTAGAACTCCTATACGGTGACATAGAATCGGAGGAAGATGTATGAGAACGGCTCAACCGGATCCTGGCAACCGTACTAATAAGGTTGACATCAAAATTGCGCCTGCCTCGGTTGGCCAGCGGGCTTTGTGGTTGACTGACCAAACCTCCGATGAGGCGGCGTTGTACAATGTCCCCTTGGCGTGGCGGATTGAGGGACCATTGGACGTCACGGCACTGCGAACGGCATTGGTTCACCTGGCTCAACGCCATGACGTTTTGCGCACCGGCCTGGTTTTGGTGCGCAATCAGCTGTTGCAGCGTGTGGTGCCGACCATACAACTGGATTGGCGCCAGGACACATTTGCCAATAATGGCGCAGACGGTCTGAAAGAGTGGATGGAAAAAGAGGCAGCGGAGCCGTTTTCGCTTGCGCGTGGTCCGCTTTTTCGTGCCCGGCTGGTGGAGGTTGGCAAACAGGAGTTTATCTTCCTGTTGGTGTTTCACCACACGGTATTTGACGGGTGGTCCAGCGGCGTGCTTGCCCAGGAGCTCCACCAATTGTATTGGACCGAGCTTCAGGGCGACTCCTTGCAGCGTGCCCCGCTCGAACTCCAATATGCGGACTATGCCACATGGCAATCCCAATTCATTGACAAAGGTGGACTGGAAAAGTCTCTAAAGTATTGGCGGCAACAACTAGGCGGTCCCTTGCCCCAGTTGCAACTGCCCACCGACCGGCCGCGGCCGGCGCAGCAGACGTACCACGGGGCCGGGTATCGCTTCCAGTTCGATGCCGCGCTGCTGGCCGCGCTGCAGGGGCTCGCGCGACAGGAAGGCGCCACGCTGTTTATGACGCTCCTAGCGGCGTATCAAACCCTGTTGATGCGCTACACCGGGCAAGAGGACATTCTGGTGGGGGCCCCCGCCGCGGGGCGCACGCACCCGGCCACGGAGCGGTTGATTGGCTACTTTGTGAATACCCTGGTGTACCGGACCGATGGGAGTGGCAATCCCAGCTTTCGGACGCTGCTTGAGCGGGTACGGACGGTGACGTTAGACGCGTACGACCACCAAGAGGTGCCGTTTGAGACGCTGGTGGAAGTGCTGCAGCCGGTGCGGGACCCGAGCTACGCGCCCATTATCCAGACACTGTTTGCGCTGCAAACCGGGCTGGGGGCGCCGCTGACGCTGCCTGGGCTGACCGTGACGGAGGAACCGGTGGCACTAAATGTGGCGAAATTCGATCTGACCCTGGAACTGACGCCCGGACCGGACGGGCTGCACGGCTACGTGGAATACAACACGGATTTGTTTGACGCCGGGACGATCGCGCGGTTGGTAGGCCATTTTGAGGTGCTGCTGCGGGGGATTGCGGCGGACCCGGACCAGCCGGTCGGGACCGTGCCGCTGCTGACGGCCGCGGAGCGGGCGGAGATGCTAGAGGCGTGGAACGCCACGGCGACGCCATCCCCGCAGGACCAGGGCATTCACCACTTGTTTGAGGCGCAGACCGCGCGCACCCCTGACGCCGTGGCGGTGGAATTCGGGGCGCAGCGGCTCACCTACGCGGACCTGAATGCCCGCGCAAACCAGTTGGCGCATTATCTGCGCCAGCTGGGGGTTGGCCCAGAGGCGTTGGTGGGGGTGTGTGTGGATCGGTCGCTGGAGATGGTGATTGCCATCCTCGGGGTGTTGAAGGCGGGCGGCGCGTATGTGCCGATGGACCCTGCCTATCCGCGGGAGCGGCTCGCCTACATGCTGGCCGATTCCGGCGCCCGGGTGGTCTTGACGCAGGCGCACCTGGTGGCCACGGTGCCGGCCTCGCAGGCCCAGGTGCTGGCGCTCGACGCCGACTGGCCCCGCGTGGATCGGGCATCGCGCGCCAATCTGCCCCCTGCCGGGGGACCGGAGAGCCTGGCGTACGTGATCTATACGTCTGGATCCACGGGCACGCCGAAAGGCGTGCTGGTGGAACACCGCGGGGTGGTGAATCTGGTGGCGGCGATGATGGCTCAACTGGACATCACCGGGCCCCGGCGCGTGCTGCAATTCGCGTCCGTGAGTTTTGATGCCTCGGTGTGGGAATGGGTGCTGGCGTTCGCGTCGGGATCCACGCTGATTGTGGTGCCGCGGGAGACGATTCTTGAGGACCTGCCCGGGGCCGTGCATCGGCACCAGGTAGACGTGGCGTTGCTGCCCCCGTCGTTGTTGGCCACGTTGACGCCGGATCAATTGCCCACGGTGCAGACGCTGCTGACCGGCGGCGAGGCTTGCAGCGCCAGTGTGGTGGAGCAATGGAGTGCGGGCCGCGCGTTGTACAACGCGTATGGCCCGACCGAGGCCAGTGTCGTGGCGACTATGGGGCGGTGTCACGCCGAGGTGGGAACCCCGTCCATTGGCCGGCCGATCGTGAACGTGCGCGTCTATGTGCTGGACCGGTTCCAGCTGCCGGTGCCGGTGGGGGTGCCTGGGGAACTCTATGTGGGCGGCGCGGGGGTCGCGCGGGGATATCTCAACCGGCCGGACCTGACGGCGGCGCGGTTTGTGCCGGACCCGTTCGTGGCCGACCTGGGGGCACGCATGTATAAAACGGGCGATCTGGTGAAGTGGCGGCCAGACGGGACGCTGGAATACTTGGGCCGACTGGACGATCAGGTGAAGATCCGCGGGTTCCGGATTGAGCTGGGAGAAGTGGAAGCGGCGGTGCAGCAGGTGGCGGGTGTCCGCGACGTGGCGGTGATTGTCCGGGAGGAGGCACCGGGTCAGAAACAGTTGGCGGCGTATGTGGTGGGCGACGGCCCGGTGACGGCGGTGCGGCAGGCGCTGCGGGAGCGCCTGCCCGGGTATATGGTGCCGACGGCATGGGCGATGCTGGAGCGGTTGCCACTGACGCCCAATGGCAAGGTGGACCGAAAGGCCCTGGCCGCGCTGGCGATGCCGGAGGCCCCCGCCGCCAGCGACTATGTGGCGCCGCGAACGCCGGCGGAGGAGCTCATGGCGGGCATTTGGCAGGAGCTGCTGCACCTCCCCCACGTGAGCGCGACCGGGCACTTCTTTGAACTCGGGGGACACTCTCTGCTGGCGGTGCAGTTGGTGGCGCGCCTCGGGCAGGCCTTTGGCCAGCGGGTGGCGGTGCGCACCGTATTTGACACGCCCATTCTGGCGGACCTGACCCAGCGGGTGCAGGGCCCGGCCGCGGCTGCGGCCGGATCGCCCGACGCCGTCATCCCGGTGGTGGACCGCCAGACACCCTTGCCGGTGTCCTATGCGCAGGAGCAGTTGTGGCTGATTGACCAGCTGGCGCCGGAGACGGCGCTGTACAATGTGCCGGCGGTCTGGCGGATTGCGGGGCCGCTGGATGTCGCGGCCCTGGACCGGGCGGTGGATGCGGTGGTCGCCCGGCATGAGGCATTGCGGACCGTGTTGGTACCGGGGTCTGACGGGTTGCCGCGGCAGGTGGTGCGGCTGCATCAGACGCAGAGATCGGAA
>JAJZAN010000218.1 GCA_021799435.1 Bacillota bacterium
GTCGTGTGATTGAGTTCTTCAGCGTGCTCACGGGTCTCGTAGTTCAACTGCTCAGCATGCGCGCGGGTCTCGCGGTTCAACTGCTCAGCATGCGCGCGGGTCTCGTGGTTCAACTGCTCAGCATGCGCGCGGGTCTCGTGGTTCAACTGCTCAGCATGCGCGCGGGTCTCGTGGTTCAACTGCTCAACGTGCACGCATATCTCTGAAACAATTTGGTGCCGCATGTCGTCCAAATAAGTTTTCAATTCTTGATCCATTGCGCTCCTCCTCGCCCTTGCCGACTCAGAATTTCGTCGGCCTAGTCTCCACCTCCTGCCGCGAACATGTGTCCTGTCGAACGTTCTTTTGCTCCCGCGTGCGATTCGACATCTCCAATAGGGACGCCACGCGCCGCCCTGTTGAGTCTCTAGGTTGTCGGACTTGCCGGGCCCGTCCCACCACGTTCGGTTTCTGTCGCACTGGTTTACCTCAACACCCGCTGGGACATGGCAAACTTGCGGGTCGCTGATCTGGGTATAGATCATCTAATCGCCCGCAAGGTCTGAGCCAGCTCTTCTTGAAACGCCGGTTTACGGGGGTAAGCGACTCTCAGCTCTTCGACCAGGTCGACCGCTTGCTTGCAGGCTCCCGCTCTGGCCATATTGCGGATCCGCACACAGATGTCTTGGTAATGCCCCCGGGAAGAGGCGTGGGCAGCTATACCCAAAATGTGGTGGCGGAACAACCGCGCCACCTCGTCGGGATAGGCTTTGCTAAGGTAACCGGCATATTCTTCAATCGTAGCCGGGTTCTTCTGAACAAAGGCCATCAGTTTGGCCGTTTCGCCTTCTTCAACAAGAATCTTGGTGTACAGTGAGGCACTGTACCAATCTTCCCGGTCTAGGTCCCTAAGGAGATGGGCATAGACTGTTGGCCAATCGTCCGCCGAGCATAAGGATTTGAGTTTCCGGTAATAGGAAAAGTTGCCACTCCTGACTTCGGCCAAAGCCACGATCGTCTGCACATCGGTCCGGCCGCTCCGCCGAGCCGCTTCGTAGCGCAGTTGACGCCACTGGGTCACCAATCCGGGCAGATTATGATTAATCCTTTCCCCTTCTTCGGCTAGTTCCATGGCATCGCCATCGCGTCCTTCAGCAAGGGCAAGCTCTATGGCGCGTTTGCGCAACTCCGGCACGTCGAGGTGCTGGTTTAGATATGCGTTGGCTGCAGCCCCATCCCGGTGCTGTAAGAGCCATTCATATTGGAGCTCGGAGATGCGTGCTGCGAGATAGTCTGTGCCATATCCATCGGATCGTGCCGACTCGCCTTCCACCCTCGAGTCCCAGAGCGCTTTCAAATCCTCCGTGACGGCACAGCCTAGGGCAAGCTCCCAAAGCTGAAGACGCCAGTCCGACCATCCGTCAAGCTGCTTATTGTCAGCCGCTGCCATCAGTTTTTCAAAAATGTCTGCGCGGTCCGTGGCCGAGGCCCTGTCTACTATCCCGCCCATCTGCTCCAAGGCGGACTCAATCACGCCGCCGACGGTGCCGTCCGAGTCGTCTGCCTGCTGAACCAGGTCCACCATTTCCTCAAAAGCGCAGAGACAAAGGGGCAGGGCACGGCGCCAATCGCCTATTTCGGCGGCCCGTTCGAGTACTGTCTCGGCACCTTCGACGGCCCCGCCTACCTCATCCCACGGCACAAATCCCCCTCGTTCGGCGGCCTCGTCGACGTGGTGGCGGATGAGCCGCCGCGCGGCGTCCACCTCGCCTTGAGCGCCGTCCGAGACCACGAACTTCAAGTGCTCAGCCACCGCCTGAGACGTCTCGGCCATATCCATCAGGAGGCCAATCAGTTGATCCGAACTGAGCGCCTGCAGCCGCTCCCTCAGATTTCGAAGCGCGCGTTGTGGTCCCGCCTCAGCCATTTGGGGCACTTCCGCGCCTCCCTCCAGGATGATCAGTACGGCCGCCACATGTTTGCATATTGGGCCATCGTAGGGGCAGGTGCATTCTGCCCACTTAAGACCGCCCTTTCCATCCGCCGAGACAACAACACGGTAACCAAACTCTCCGCGCACTTCGGCATGATACACGCCGTCGTTGGCCTGCGCCAAAGAGACAACCCGACCACGGGCAGCATATTGCCGTCCCCGCTCTAAAATTACCGGGTTTATTCGTTCGGCCCATCGTTCCATCAGTACCCATATCCTCTCGTCGTTGAACTTTGGGTCGCTCCTCGCGTGAGGCTATTCGTCAGAGTCGAGATGCCATTGCGCTATGATCATGTTTTGTCACCGATTAGAAAGATAACACTCGTCAACCAAGGCGTTCCGAGCCCCCCGAGAGAGGAACAAGAGCGTATTGGTGTCTGACCGACAGTGCGCGGTCTGCCCGCCCCGATACATAAGTCAACGGCCCCGCCTGCCGTGAGCGGGGCCAAATGGTCTATTATGCGCCTTGCTGCAGCAATCCCGCTACGCCAAAGCTTCCTCCGTTTCCGGATGAAACGCATGCAGTCTATCAGCATTGAGGCCCAAGGTGATATTGTCGCCCACCGTGCCACTCCATGTGTTCACGGTACGGGCCACAATCGACACGTCGCCTGCTGCGCAGTACACAATGTGTTCGTGGCCCAACGGCTCGATGACTTGAATGGTCGCGTTAAGCGGCAAGTATCCTTCCGGCAATTCCCCGACCGTGATGTCCTCGGGACGAATCCCGAGACTCACCTGCCGGGAATCCAACTGCCCCACCGCCCGTGCCATCTCCTTCGACAGGCGGAGCTTCTGGCCGGCCGTCTGCACCAGCACGTCGTCGCCTTCCCGAGCAATGTCACCGTCAAACAGATTCATCGCTGGGGTGCCCACAAACGTGGCCACGAACTTGTTGGCAGGACGGTTGTAAATGCCGTCCGGCGTGTCGACCTGCTGCACCACGCCATCCCGCATCACCACGATGCGGGTGCCCATGGTCATAGCCTCGGTCTGGTCGTGCGTCACATACAGGATCGTCGCTCCCAAGCGCTGATGCAGACGCTTCAGCTCCACCCGCATCTGCGTCCGCAGCTTGGCGTCCAAGTTCGACAGCGGCTCGTCCATCAGGAAGGCCTTGGGCTCGCGGACGATGGCGCGTCCCAGTGCCACACGCTGACGCTGGCCACCCGACAACTCCTTGGGCCGCCGCTTTAACAGCGCTTGCAACCCCAAAATCTCGGCGACCTCATTCACCCGCTTGTCAATCTCCGCCTTAGGCACCTTGTGGAGCTTGAGTCCAAATGCCATGTTCTCGTACACCGTCATGTGCGGGTAGAGGGCATAGTTCTGAAACACCATGGCGATGTCCCGATCCTTGGGCGGCACGTTGGTGACGTCTTTCTCGCCAATCACGATGCTGCCATC